>DILD01000020.1:49811-49979 GCA_002424845.1 Thiobacillus denitrificans
TGTCCCATTCGAAATGCGGCGAGGCGCCGCCGATCAGAATCAAACCGTGGTTCGCATCGCGTGTCGTTGCCGGGCGGATGCGATTCAGCGCGCCATCGCTCACCCGCGTGTGCGCATCGGCCGCAATGCCATCGTGCCGGGGCAGAATGCACAGATCGAACCAGCGGC
>DILD01000086.1:0-541 GCA_002424845.1 Thiobacillus denitrificans
GCACATAGCCGCTGGCATTGATGCGACGTTCCAGCATCCAGGCCTCGAGATCGAAGCCATGGGGATTGCTGGTGCCATGGGGCATTTTCATGCGCACAGTCAGGCGCCAGCGTTCGCCGGCCTGCATGCGCGGATCGTGACGGGTGGCCTCGCGCGGCCAGTAGCGGGTCAGTTGGACCCGCTGCAAGGCTGGCGCATTGCGTGTGAGCACCTGTTCAATCTCGAATATGAATCGCTCGCCCCGAGCATTGGCATGCGGCAGATCGGTGATCACGCCGACCAGTTCGATATCCACGCCCTGCCAGTGGGCGGGCAGACGTTCGGCCAGCCGCGTATCGGCCCGCCAGGCCGCCCAGGCAAAGCCTAGCGCTGCACACAGCAGCACGATGCCCAGACGACGGGTGAATTCAGCGGCAGGACGGGAAAAAGCAGGGAGCCATAACACTGCAAGCAACAGCGGCAACAACGCCAGCCAACGCGCGGAGGGCAAGGTGGCCTGCTGTTGCAGCAGCCAGATTCCCAGACAGAACGCGATGAGGGG
>DILD01000086.1:574-6487 GCA_002424845.1 Thiobacillus denitrificans
GCCGCATCTGCCGGTCCATGCGCGCAGCCAGTTCGGCGTCGTGGGTCACGACCACCAGACTGGTCTGGTGTTTGCGATTGAGCTCGCGCATCAGATCGAATACCGCGTCGGCCGTGTGGCGGTCGAGGTTGCCGGTCGGCTCATCGGCCAGGATGCACGCAGGCTGCGTAACCAGCGCGCGCGCGATGGCGACGCGCTGACGCTCGCCCCCGGAAAGTTCGCCGGGCCGGTGCACAAGACGATGACCCAGGCCAACCTCTTCGAGAATGGTGGCTGCACGCGCCAGCGCGTCAGCACGCGCCATGCGACGAATGAGGAAGGGCATGGCTGCGTTTTCCTGCGCGGTGAACTCGGGCAGCAGGTGGTGGAACTGGTAGACGAAACCAAGCGCGCGATTGCGCAGGTCGCTGCGTTCGGCTTCGGAAATGGCAAAGGGGTCGCGCCCCATCAGGCTGATTTTCCCGCTGGTCGGCGTATCGAGTCCGCCCAGCAGATGCAGCAGTGTGCTTTTTCCGGAGCCCGAGGCGCCGACGATGGCGAGCGATTCGCCGGCCTGAATTTCAAGATCGACGCTGCCGAGCACCGGCACATCGGTCTTGCCCTGGCGGAACACCTTGCCCAGCCCGGTGCAGCTCAACACGACCTCATTCATAGCGCAGCGCCTCCGCCGGGTTGATGCGTGACGCGCGCCAGCTCGGATACAGCGTGGCGAGCAGGCTGATCAGCAGCGAAATGATGCTGATCAGGCCGACTTCGCTCCAGTCGAGTTTCGACGGCAGTTCGTTGATGTAGTACACCTCGGCCGGGAACAGGTCCATGCCGGCCATGCGCTCGATAATCGGCACGATGGTTTCGAGATTGAGTGCCAACAGCACGCCGCTCGCCACGCCGAGCATGGTGCCGAATACGCCGATAAATGCACCCTGCACGATGAAGATTTTCATGATCGAGCCAGGGCGCGCGCCAAGCGTGCGCAGGATCGCGATATCGGACTGCTTGTCGGTCACGGCCATGACCAGGGTGGAGACGATATTGAACGCGGCAACGGCCACGATCAGCAACAGGATCAGGAACATCATGCGCTTCTCGATCGCCACGGCACGAAAAAAGTTGGCATGGCTTTTCGTCCAGTCGGTGAGGTAGTAATCCCCCATCAGGCTCTGCGACAGATCACGGGTCACAATGGGGGCGCGAAACAGCTCGCCCAGTTTCAGCCGCACGCCCGAGACATCCTCGCCCAGCCGCAACAGCTTTTGCGCATCCTGCAGGTGGACCAACGCCAGGCCGGAGTCGTATTCGAACATGCCGGCCTCGAAAATGCCGGTCACGGTGAACTGCTTGACGCGCGGCATCACCCCAGCCGGCGTGATGTTGCCCTGCGGGGTCAGCAGCACGACCTTGTCGCCGGGATATACACCGAGCACGCGCGCGAGGTCGGCCCCCAGGATCATGCCGAATTCGCCCGATTTGAGGTCGGCCAGTTTTCCCGATTTCATGTACTGCTCGAAATCGGCCACCTGTTTTTCCATGTCCGGCAGCACGCCGCGAATCATCGCGCCGCGCACCATGTCGCCATTGGCCAGCATGCCCTGTGCGTTGACATAGGGCGCGCCGGACATCACGTCCTTGTTCTGCTGTGCCTGGGCCAGCACACCGCGCCAGTCGGGCAGGCGCTCGGCCGGTCCGCTGATTTCCAGATGCGCTGCGACGCCGAGAATGCGCGCACGCAACTCTTCCTGAAAGCCGTTCATTACGGAAAGCACCACGATCAGCGCCATCACGCCGAGCGCAATGCCCGCCATGGAGACGATGGAAATGAATGAGATGAAATGGTTGCGGCGCTTGGCGTGGGTGTAGCGCAGGCCGATCTGAAGCTCAAAGGGAAGCAAAGCAGGACTCGCTGAAAGAATGGTTGGAGTATGCCACAGCCATCTTATTCGCCCAGCAGGTGAAGCACCACGCTGCGGGTCTGGGCACCTCGCCGATGCTCGAAGACATAAATCCCCTGCCAGGTGCCGAGCAAGGGCACGCCATCGGCAACCGGGATCGCCAGGTGGGTCTGCGTCAGGGTAGCACGCACATGCGCCGGCATGTCATCCGCACCTTCCAGCGTGTGTTCGTAGATCGGGTCGCCTTCCGGCACCAGTCGAGACAGGAATCGCTCCAGATCGCTCCGCACACTCGGATCGTGGTTTTCCTGGACCAGCAGGCTGGCCGAGGTGTGGCGGATATAAAGCGTGAGCAGCCCCTGGCGGATGCCGCTGGCCTGCACCCAGTCACGCACCTGCAGCGTGAAGGCATACAAGCCCTTGCCGCGGGTGGAAACGCTGATTTCATGAAAGGCCTGGCGCATGTCCGATATTCTAGCGAATCCGCTTGTTACACTCGGCACATGCAATTCCTCGTTCCCCATCTGTTCCCGTCGGCTCGCCTGCTGGAAGCCGCTGCACAGAATTTGCGTCTGCCAGCCCTGCAAACGCTGCTGGCGCGCGGCACCCGCCAGTCCTGTCCGTCCGATGGCGTGGAGGCTGCCCTGTGCAACGCGCTGGGAATAGCTCGCCAGCAGGATTGGCCACTTGCCCCGATCACGCTGGCGGCCGATGGCGGCGAAGCCGGCAATGCCTACTGGCTGCGCGCCGACCCCGTGCATCTACGGGTGATGCGCGACCGCATCGTGCTGGCGGGCAGCGATATCCTCTCTCTGACACGTGAGGAAGCCGATGCGCTTGCCGACGCCCTCCACCAGCACTTTGGCGACAGCCTGAATCCTTTGCCGCTGCACCCGCATCGCTGGTACCTGCGATTTTCCGAGGCCCCCCATCTGACGACCACGCCACCGTCGCTAGCACTCGGATGCGACATTGATCCGCTGCAACCCCGGGGCGAGGATGCCATGCGGTTTCGGGTCATGTTGAATGAAGCGCAAATGCTGCTGCATGAGCATCCGGTGAATCAGGCACGCGAGGCCCGAGGCGAGCTGCCCGTGAACTCCTTATGGCTGTGGGGAGGCGGCCGACAGCCCGCTGACTGCGCCACGCCCGTCCCCCTGTATGCAAGCAATACGGAAGCCCTGGCGCTGGCAGGCTTCTGCAACGCCATACGCGTGCAGGCACTGCCGGCACGTCTGGATGCACCGATGCTTGCATCGGACGGGATCACACTGCTGGATAGCCTGACTCATGCCGGACAGGCCGGCGACGCCTACAGCTGGCGCAATGCGCTCAGCGAATTGGAACAGGCGTGGTTTGTGCCATTGCTGGACATGCTGCGCAAAACCGGCCCGCAGGGTGTGCGTCTGCTTGACCCCATCAGCGGGAAAGCGCTGCATCTCGAAGCACGCGATGCCTGGAAAATCTGGCGCCGGCCGCGTGGCCTGTTCTCAATGCTGTCCTAAGGTCTGCGAAGAACAATCAGACTGGCGTTGCCCACAAATCGTGTTCGTCGGCTTCACGGACGCGCACCTTGAGACGCGTTCCTGGCTTCAGGTCGAATACCCCTTCGAGATAGACCACGCCATCGATTTCCGGCGCATCGGCATGGCTGCGCGCCAGCGTGCCGACTTCGTCTTCTTCGTCGACAATCACCTCGATTTCGCGGCCAATCTTGGCGTCAAGCCGGGCGGCCGAGATTTCCGCCTGGACTTCCATGAAGCGCTCCAGGCGTTCTTCCTTCAACGCTTCCGGTACGGCACCGGGCAGTTCGTTGGCGGCCGCGCCTTCGACAGGCGAATATTTGAAGCACCCCACGCGGTCGAGCTGTGCCTCCTTCAGGAAGCCCAGCAATTCCTCGAACTCGGCATCGGTTTCCCCCGGAAAGCCGACGATGAAGGTCGAGCGTAGCGTGATGTCAGGCACAGCCACGCGCCAGGACTGAATGCGCTCCAGGGTTTTTTCGACCGCGCCGGGACGCTTCATCAGCTTCAGAATACGCGGGCTGGCATGCTGAAGCGGGATATCCAGATAGGGCAGGATGATGCCGTCAGCCATCAGGGGAATCACGTCATCGACGCTGGGATACGGATACACATAATGCAGCCGCACCCAGGCCCCGAGGCTGCCCAGCGCACCGGCTAGCTCGGTCATTCGTGTTTTCAGCGGGCGGCCGTTCCAGAATCCGGGACGGTATTTCACATCCACGCCGTAGGCGCTGGTGTCCTGCGATACCACCAGCAGCTCCTGTACGCCTGCACCGACCAGCGCCTCCGCCTCGCGCATCACTTCGCCGATCGGACGGCTCACCAGATCGCCGCGTAGCGAGGGGATAATGCAGAAGGTGCAGCGATGATTGCAGCCCTCGGAAATTTTCAGATAGGCGTAATGGCGTGGCGTGAGCTTGATCCCGCCGGGCGGGATCAGATCCTCGAAGGGATCGTGCGGTTTCGGCAATGCCGTGTGCACGGCTTCCATCACTTCGTCGAGTGCGTGGGGACCAGACACAGCAAGCACCTTGGGGTGTGCCTCGCGCACCACATCGCCCTTGGCACCTAGGCAACCGGTGACAATCACCCTGCCGTTCTCTGCCAACGCCTCACCAATGGCCTCAAGGGATTCCTGCACTGCTGCGTCGATAAAACCGCAGGTATTGACCACCACCACATCCGCGTTGTCATAGCTGCCGACGATGCCATAGCCTTCGGCGCGCAACTGGGTCAGGATGCGCTCGGAGTCGACCGTCGCCTTGGGGCAGCCGAGCGACACAAATCCAACGGTCGGCGTGCGGACGGGTTTTGCTTTGGTTACCATGTCGTTCAATCCTGATGGAGCTTTAATGTATATCGTAGCGATCGGCTGGGCCTATGTGATTCTGATGATGGCGATCACTGCAAGCAGCATCGGCAAGGCGCTGGCCATCCTGTTTTTTCTGGGTGTGTTGCCACTGAGTCTGTTTGTTTATGTGGCCGATGGGCCACGTCGACGCAGGCGCTCAATGACCATGGCCGATCAGGTATCCGACCAACGCGACGCTGCCGATTCCCAATCCGATCAACAGTAGTTGCTGCAGTGTGGAGGCGATCTCAGCCCGTTTGTGCAGGCCTGGCAGCAGATCCGACAGCGCCACGTACAGCATGCTTGCGGCCGCCAGCCCCAGGAGTACCGGTGTCCAGCCTTCCATCATCGACAAGGCAAAGTAGCCGATCAGCGCGCCAATCATCGTCGCCACGCCGGTAAGAAAATTGACCAATAGCGCCTTGGTGCGGCTATACCCAGAGTGCAGGAGAATCAGGAAGTCCCCGATTTCCTGGGGTATTTCGTGGGCGATAATCGCCAACGCCGTAACCACCCCCAAACGGAAATCAACCAGGAATGCGCCCGCAATGATGATGCCATCGACAAAATTGTGGAAAGTGTCTCCCACCGTAATCATCAGCGCGGAACGGCCATGATCGTGACCATGGTCGTGCCCGCCATGCGCTTCACATACTTCATCGTGGCAATGCCGCCACAACACCAGCTTCTCAAGCAGAAAAAACAGCAGAATGCCGCCCAACAGCGCATGCGCCACCGTTTCGATATTGCCGTCCTTCATTTGCACGGCTTCCGGCAACACTTCCAGCAGGGAGGCGCCGAGCAAAGCGCCGATTGCATAGCTCACCAGCACAGGCACCCAGTGGGGACGAGCTGACAGCGCCAGCACCGCTGCCAACAGCAGGCTCAGCAAACTGCCTGCAGCAGTCGCGATCAGAATGATGGCAAGAGTAGACATGGGGAAAAGGGAAGCGGCCTGGAAAAGCTGAGGATTATACCGACGACCGGTCCTTGCCGACTCCGGCATGACCAGATGTTGCTGCCTTATGTCGAGCATGAAGGGCTGCGTCCCGATGCATTCCTGGGAAACAGATCAGCAAAATGGCCCCGCAGATCAATCTGATCTGCGGGGCCATCGTACGAACCGTGATTCCGATGCGGTGCCTGG
>DILD01000079.1:0-2642 GCA_002424845.1 Thiobacillus denitrificans
AAAAACTCGGCGGCATAACGCTGGCGCTTGATGTCTATGCGCAGGGCGTGGCGCTGCAGCGGCGCCAGCCCGGCAAAACCGCGTGCGCCGCGAACGATGGCGCGATGTCCTTTCGACAGCGCTTGGCGCGCCCACGCATCCAGCGGCGACAACTGGAGCAAACGCTGCGCTTCCGGCACCACGCCCCCTGAAGGGTACATGTGTCCATCAGGATGTGAACGCCAGCCACGCTGCAGCAGCCAGCGCTGCATGGCCAGCAGCCAGGCGCCCGCATGCGCCTGCTTCAGCGCATCCCGCATCGCCGCGCGCACGCCGGCACGATGCGCTTCCAGCCTGAGCATCCCCGACTGCCAGGCCGTGCTGTCGGCGTAGTAAGGCGCAATCGCCGGCAGCGTCTCCGCGCACAGCACGTCCCAGTCGCGCACCGGGCCGAGCGCGGCCGCCAGCACGCGCAGGCCCGCCATCAATTCATCCGGCAGCAGGCACACCCGGCGATACAGCCGCAAGACCGCACGCAGACGACGCAAGGCCACCCGCGCCTGATGCACGTATTCGATAGCGTCTGACGTCTGCACGCCCGGCAAATTGGCCTGGAACTGCGCCAGACAGGCCTGAACCATCGCGGCAAAACCGGCTTCCACGCTCAGACCGGCGTCCAGACGCAGCGGCGCGGCCGTCACTGGCGCCGCGTCCACCCCATGCGCCAGCCGCACCCCCCGTTCGGCCTTGCTGACATCGAATGGCAGGCAATCGAAAACAGCGGCCCACTCCAGCGCCAGCGCAAACAGCGCATCCGGCTGGCCGGCCTTCAGTTCCAGTTCGATTTCGCAGATCGGCTGACTGCGTTCATCCTGATTGATGCCCAGGAGGGTGCGCACCTCGCCCACATCCAGCGCCACCTCGATCTGCGCGCCGCCACGGCCCCCGACCAGCCAGGTCGTGCGCTGAAAATTCGTTTCGAATACCGGAACGATCCGCTCGCGCAGCGCGTCGGGCACCCGCGCCAGCGCCTCGGGCGGGAATCGCGTCCAGTCCGGCATGCCCCGGCCAACCGGCATTTCGTATTCGGCGCGGCACGACAGTCCGCCCTGACGCTCGCCCTCGGTTTTGAGCGTTTGCAGCCAGCGTCGCCCCACCCGACGCACGCGCAGCGCCACGCCCTGTGCGCTCAAGTCAAAATCGGGGGTATCGAAATACCGGGTGTGCAGCACCTGGCAAACCGGCTCGGCGCGCCGCCGGGCCATGCGCTTGAGAAAGGCCTCGGCCTGCTGCGGCGGCAAGGCAAGCTTGAGTTCGATTTCAAGCGGCGGCAGGCTTGTCATATAAATGTCATATCAGGATTAAAGCGGACGCTTATCATTGAAGCATGCAATCGGTAACCAGACCATGACCTCCCCCAGCCCCGACACCCTCATCAACCGTGAGCTCGGCATTCTCGAATTCCAGCGCCGCGTACTGGCGCAGGCCGACGATCCCGGCATGCCCCTGCTGGAGCGGCTGAAATTTCTCTGCATCTTCTCCAGCAACATGGACGAGTTTTTCGAGGTGCGGATCGCCGGCCTCAAGGAGCAGATCCGCGCCAACTCCACGCAGCGCTCGCCCGACGGCATGACGCCGCGCCAGCAGTTTCGCGCCGTATCGGAAACCGCCCATGCACTGGTGGCCCGCCAGTACGAGCTCTTCAACAAGGACATCATCCCCGAGCTGGCCGAGCAGGGCGTCCATTTTTTCCGCCGCACGCACTGGAACGAGACCCAGGCGGCCTGGATCCGCGATTACTTCTTCCGCGAGCTGATGCCGGTGTTGACGCCAGTCGGGCTCGACCCTTCGCACCCCTTCCCGCGCGTGCTCAACAAGAGCCTCAACTTCGCGGTCGAGCTGTCGGGCCGCGACGCCTTCGGCCGCAATTCCGGCGCCGCCGTGGTGCAGGCGCCGCGCTCGCTGCCGCGCGTCATCCGCATGCCGGAGGAAATCTCCGGCTGCGAATACGGCTTCGTGTTCCTGTCGTCGATCCTGCACGCCCATGTCGGCGAGCTGTTCGCCGGCATGAAGGTCGAAGGCTGCTACCAGTTCCGCGTCACCCGCAACTCCGACCTGTTCGTCGACGACGAGGAAACCAAGAACCTGCGCCAGGCCCTGCAGGGCGAGCTGCCGCAGCGGCATTACGGCGCGGCGGTACGGCTGGAAGTCGCCGACAACTGCTCGCCCTCGATGGCCGCCTTCCTGCTCGGGCAGTTTGAGCTCGATCCCGACGACCTCTACCAGGAGCACGGCCCGGTCAACCTGGTGCGCCTGATGCAGGTACCCGACTGGGTCGACCGCCCCGACCTCAAGTTCGCGCCCTTCATCCCCGCCCTGCCCGCCCGTCTGGCCAAACAGGACGACATCTTTGCGCATATCCGCAAGAGCGACATCCTGCTGCACCACCCGTTCGAGTCCTTTCAGCCGGTGATCGACTTCATCGAACAGGCCGCCGCCGACCCCCACGTCGTCGCCATGCGCCAGACCGTCTACCGCACCGGCACCGACTCCAAACTGATGCAGGCATTGATCCGCGCCGCGCAGTCGGGCAAGGAAGTCACCGTGGTGGTCGAGTTGATGGCTCGCTTCGACGAGGAAGCCAACATCAACTGGGCCGCCAA
>DILD01000079.1:2715-3517 GCA_002424845.1 Thiobacillus denitrificans
CTGCGCCGCTACGCGCACCTCGGCACCGGCAACTACCACGCCCGCACCGCGCGCATGTACACCGACTTCGGCCTGCTGACCGCCGACGAAGCCATCACCGCCGATGTCGCCAGCCTGTTCACCCAGATCACCGGCCTGGGCAAGGCCGGCAAATTGAAACGCCTGTGGCAGTCGCCCTTCACCCTGCACAGCGAAGTCGTCGCCGCCATCAACCGCGAGGCCGAACAGGCCGCCGCCGGCAAGCCCGCCGCCATCGTCGCCAAGATGAATGCCCTGCTGGAGCCGCAGGTCATCGCCGCGCTGTATGCCGCCAGCCAGGCCGGGGTGAAGATCGACCTCATCATCCGCGGCGTGTGCGCCCTGCGCCCGGGCATTGCCGGGCTGTCCGAACACATCCGCGTGCGCTCCGTGGTCGGGCGCTTTCTCGAACACACACGGATTTTCTATTTCAGGAACGGCGGCGACGAGCAGGTGTATCTGTCCTCCGCCGACTGGATGGACCGCAACTTCTTCCGCCGCATCGAAACCGGCTTCCCCGTGCTCAACCCCAAGCTGAAGAAGCGCGTCATCGTCGAAGGCCTCAAACCCTACCTGCGCGACAACGTCCAGGCCTGGGACATGCAACCGGACGGCAGCTACCGCCGCCGCCACAAGCGTCGCGCCATGGGCTACTGCGCGCAAGCCGAATTGCTGACGCTGTTGACCAAGCAGAAATAATCCCGCCGCGATTTTCAATCTCTGCAAAACCCGCCATGCCCCACCCTGTGGGAGGGACGCCCTCGCCCCGATTTTCGCGTCGTCG
>DILD01000079.1:3551-3681 GCA_002424845.1 Thiobacillus denitrificans
CCCACAAAACCCGCATGCCCCTCCGATAGAAGCGCGCCTTCGTGCCCTCCGGGTACCCGCCGCGATTTTCAATCTCTGCAAAACCGCCATGCCCCACCCTGTGGGAGGGGCGCCTCGCCCCGATTTTCGC
>DILD01000079.1:3716-5845 GCA_002424845.1 Thiobacillus denitrificans
CGTCGCAATCACCACGGCATCGGGCCGAGGGCGGCCCCCACAAAAACCCGGCATCGACCACGCTTCACCAAAGCTTCACCTGACTGCCACATCGCGGTCACATGGCCGTGGCCTGATGGCGGACATGCTGAATCGCGTCACGAACCTGCTCCGCGCGCATCCCGATGGCCTTTCCCCGCAGCCATTCGGCGCCGGCTCCCCGCCCTCCGGGCAGGCGGCCTGTCTCCCCCCCGAACCGCTCTCGCCTGAACATTCCTCCCACCACTACCGCACGCTGTGGATTTCCGACATCCACCTCGGCACGGCCGGCTGCCAGGCCCGCTACCTGCTCGATTTCCTGAAGCACAACGAATCCGACACGCTCTATCTGGTCGGCGACATCATCGACGGCTGGCAATTACGTAAAGGCTGGTACTGGCCGCGCTCGCACAACGACGTGGTGCAGAAGCTCCTGCGCAAGGCGCGCAAAGGCACGCGCGTGATCTACGTGCCGGGCAACCACGATTCGATGGTGCGGCAGTTCATGGGCCTGGCGTTTGGCGACATCGAGGTTGCGGACGAGGTGATCCACGTCACCGCCGACGGCAGGCGCTTTCTGGTCACCCATGGCGACCTGTTCGACGGCGTGATGCAGCACGCGCGCTGGCTGGCCTATCTGGGCGACAGCGGCTACACCCTGATCCTGGCGCTGAATCGCTGGTTCAACGGCTTGCGCACGCGCATGGGCTACCCCTACTGGTCGCTGTCGCAATACATCAAGCACAAGGTCAAGAACGCGGTCAGCTTCATCACCGCGTTCGAGAAAGTGATGACCGACGAAGCGCGCCGACGCGATTGCGACGGCGTCATCTGCGGCCACATCCACAAGGCGGAAATCCGCGCCCTCGACGGCCTGCTCTACTGCAACGACGGCGACTGGGTGGAAAGCCTGACCGCGCTGGCCGAAACCGCCGACGGCACGCTCGAAATCCTCCACTGGCCCCACTGCCTGGATGCATCCAGCGCGCCCCGCAAAACAACCGTACAGGAACCCCTATGAAAGTCATGATCGTGACCGATGCCTGGTCGCCGCAAGTCAACGGCGTGGTGCGCACCATCACCACCACCCGCCGCGAAATGGAGGCCATGGGCCACGAGGTGGACATCCTCTCCCCGCTGGAATTCCGCACCCTGCCCTGCCCCACCTATCCGGACATCCGGCTGTCGGTGCTGGCCGGCAACGCAGCCCGCAAGCGCATCCGCGACTACGCCCCCCATGCGCTGCACATCGCCACCGAAGGGCCGCTTGGGCTTGCCGCGCGCCGCTATGCGCTGGACAACAAGCTGCCCTTCACCACCGCCTACCACACCCGATTTCCCGAATACGTCAAAGCCCGTACCGGCATGCCGCTCGCCTGGACCTACCGCTTTTTGCGCTGGTTTCACGGCCCGGCGCGTGCCGTCATGGCGCCCACGCCCGCAGTGAAGTCCGACCTCGAAGCGTTCGGCTTCGACAACGTGGTGTTGTGGTCGCGCGGAGTGGATCTGGACGTGTTCAGGATGCAGGACTCGCATCGGCTCGACACCGAACACCCGATCTTCCTGTACGTCGGCCGGGTGGCGGTCGAGAAGAATATCGAGGCCTTTCTGAAGCTGGAGCTGCCCGGCTCCAAATGGGTGGTGGGCGATGGCCCCGCGCTGGCCGGCCTGCGCGCACAGTATCCCGACGCCCATTACCTCGGCGTGATGAAGCAGCCGGAACTGGCCGAAGTCTATGCCGCCGCCGACGTCTTCGTGTTCCCCAGCAAAACCGACACCTTCGGCCTGGTGCTGCTGGAAGCCATGGCCTGCGGCCTGCCCGTCGCTGCCTATCCGGTCACCGGCCCCATCGACGTGCTGGGCGATTCGCCCGCCGGCGTCATGCACGACGACCTGCGCCAAGCCTGCATGGCGGCGCTCGACATCGACCGGCGCACCGCCCGCGCCCATGCGGAAAAGTTCTCATGGCGCGCGGCGACCGAACAGTTCGTCGGCCACCTGCATCCCGCCATGCCGGGATGAGCGGTTAGCCCTGCGCCCCATAGGCGCAGCACCCACAATCCCCACCGGCCCTCTGTGTGGAGCGGCGCCTCGCCGCGATTTTCGGGCCG
>DILD01000079.1:5928-12343 GCA_002424845.1 Thiobacillus denitrificans
GGCCGAGGGCGGCCCTCCCACAATCCCCACCGGCCCTCTGTGGGAGCGGCGCCTCGCCGCGATTTTCGGGCCGATGCCCACCACAGCATCGGGCCGAGTACCCAGAGGGCATGAAGGCGCCGCGTCTACAAAACTGCCCGGGGCTTGAAACCCAACGCCCTCGCCCCAATTTCTCCTAGCGTTGTATTTGTATCTACGGGAGATAACAGGCATGTCCGCCACCAAAGAAACCCTCGGCTTCCAGGCCGAAGTCAAACAGCTGTTGCAGTTGATGATCCATTCCTTGTATTCCAACAAGGACATTTTCCTGCGCGAACTGATTTCCAACGCCTCCGACGCCGCCGACAAGCTGCGCTTCGAGGGCCTGTCCGATTCCGCACTGTTCGAGAACGACCCCGAGTTGAAAATCCGCATCGCCTTTGACCGCGACGCCCGCACGCTGACGATCACCGACAACGGCATCGGCATGAGCCGGCAGGAAGTCATCGAGCACATCGGCACCATCGCCAAGTCCGGCACCCGCGAATTCTTCTCGCAGCTGTCCGGCGACCAGCAGAAGGACGCCGCGCTAATCGGCCAGTTCGGTGTCGGCTTCTACTCCGCCTTCATCGTCGCCGACCGCGTCAGCCTCACCACCCGCCGCGCCGGCCTCACGTCCGAGCACGGCGTGCGCTGGGAATCCGAGGGCGCCGGCGACTACACGCTGGAAACCGTCGAGAAGCCCGGCCGCGGCACCGAAATCGTGCTGCATCTGCGCGAAGGCGAGGACGAGTTCCTCTCCGACTACAAGATCAAGTCGGTCATCCGCACCTATTCCGACCACATCACCCTGCCCATCGTGATGAAGAAAACGGAATGGAAGGACGGCGTGGAAACGCCCACCGACGAGGACGAAACCGTCAACAAGGCTTCCGCCCTGTGGGCGCGCGCCAAGAAGGACGTGACGGAAGAGGAATACCAGGAGTTCTACAAGCACGTCGCCCACGACTTCGAGCCGCCGCTGGCCTGGTCGCACAACCGCGTCGAGGGCAAGCAGGAGTACATCTCGCTGCTCTACGTGCCGTCGCGCGCGCCGTTCGACCTCTACGACCGCGAGAAGCGGCATGGGATCAAACTCTACGTGCGCCGCGTCTTCATCATGGACGACGCCGAGCAGTTGATGCCGCAATACCTGCGCTTCGTCCGCGGCGTCATCGACTCGGCCGACCTGCCCTTGAACGTCTCGCGCGAAATCCTGCAGAACAGCCGCGACATTGATGCGATTAAAAATGGCTCGGTGAAAAAGGTGCTGGGCCTGCTGGAAGACCTGGCCGAGAACCAGCCGGAGAAATACGTCGAATTCTGGAACGCCTTCGGCAAGGTGCTGAAGGAAGGCCCGGGCGAGGACTACGCGAACAAGGAGCGCATCGCCGCCCTGCTCCGCTTCGCCTCCACCCACACCGACACCGACGCGCAAGTGGCCTCGCTGAAGGACTACATCGGCCGCATGAAGGAAGGCCAGACCGCGATCTACTACATCACCGCCGACAGCTTCGCCGCCGCCCAGCACAGCCCGCACCTCGAAATCTTCCGCAAGAAAGGCATCGAAGTCCTGCTGCTGTCCGACCGCGTCGACGAATGGCTCTCCGGCAACCTGCACGAGTTCGACGGCAAGCCGCTCAAGTCCGTCGCCAAGGGCGGCCTCGACCTCGGCGCGCTGGAAGACGAAGCCGAGAAGACCGCGCAGAAGGAAGCCGAAGACAGCATGCGTCCGCTGGTCGAGCGCATCAAGACCACGCTCGGCGAGCGCGTGAAAGACGTCCGCGTCACCCACCGCCTCACCGACTCGCCCGCCTGCCTCGTCACCGGCGAAGGCGACATGAGCGCCAACCTCGAACGCCTGCTCAAGGCCGCCGGCCAAGCCGCGCCCACGGTCAAGCCCACGCTGGAAATCAACCCGTCCCACGCGCTGGTCACGCGGCTGGACGGCGAATCCGACGAAGACCGCTTCGCCGACTGGGCCAACCTGCTGTTCGAGCAGGCGTTGCTGGCAGAAGGCGGCCAGCTCGACGATCCGGCGAGCTTCGTGCGGCGGTTGAATGGGTTGCTGGCGATGTTGCCGAACGGCTAGTCAAACTCAATACCGTTCGTCCCGAGCTTGTCGAGGGAAGCCTGTCCGAAGGCGGAGCAAATGCTTCGCCGCTGTGGTGCTTGACAACCGTAATCGATCGATTACATTTGATCCGTGTACACGATCAAGCACACTGAAGGATTTGCGGACTGGCTTGCTGGCATCAAGGATGGTCTGACCCGCCGCCGCCTTGTTACCCGGCTGCGTAAAGCCTCACTGGGCAATCTGGGGGGATATCAAGCTAGTTGGCGAAGGCGTGTTCGAAATGCGAGAACACTTCGGCGCAGGCTGGCGCATGTATTACATCCAGCGCGGCGCAACGCTGATCGTGATGCTGGGCGGCGGAGACAAGTCCACACAGTCCGCCGATATTGCCAAGGCCATCAAGCTGGCCGAAACCATTGAGGATTGAATCATGGCCAAGAAAATCAAGCTCGCCGATCTGCCTGAATTCGATGTGACCGAATACCTGGAAGACGACCAGGCGATTGCCGAGTATCTGACCGCCGTGCTGGAAGAAAATGATTCAGCCTTACTGGCCGCGGCGCTTGGCGACGTAGCCCGCGCGCGCGGCATGACCGATATTGCCAAGGCTTCCGGCCTCACCCGCGAGGCGCTTTACCGTGCGCTACGCGCCGATGCACAACCGCGTTTCGATACCGTGAGCCGGGTGTGCGCGGCGCTGGGGGTGAAGCTGGTGGCGCAACCTATTCAGCATTGAAACCCGGGTTAGCTCATCCTGGCCCCTTTGATTCACAAAATGGGGGATCTGAAATTCCAACCCGTGCGCCACGACCACAAGGCGTTTCTTGAAAAGGCATCCAGGCGCCGTGGCTTCAGCGAAGCCTGCGAAGCGCTCGATATCGCGTACGCCATCGCGCACGAAATGCTTGCTGCCCGCACCCGCTCCGGCCACACCCAGGAAGCATCCGCCACGCTTGACGAGCGTACCCGGTAAGCATTTTAACCGTTGATTGGAAAGAAAAATTGAGCGGGCGGATGGACAGGTTAGAATCAATTTCATTTCAGCAGACCACCAAGGAGCCGCCATGCAAACGGTCAAACAAATCGTTCACGACATTGCCGATCACCTGCCGGATCAGGCAAGCTTCGACGATGTCATGTATACCCTCTACGTACGTCAGAAGCTGGAACGCTCGCTGAAAGCAGCCGCAGAAGGAAAAATCACCTCTCAGGAAGAAATGGAAAAACGTTACCTGAATCATGAAGGTTGAATGGTCGGAGTGCGCGCGGGACGATCTGGATGATCTTGTACGCTACATCAGCAGAGATTCAGCGTTTTACGCCCGGCGTTTTGCCGAAAGAATTGTCCTGTCCACACGACGGCTACAGGGTTTTCCGGAAAGCGGCCGCATGATTCCCGAAGCGGAAGACAAAACCCTGAGAGAAATCATCGTTCAGGGCTACCGGATCATGTACCGCCTTGAGCCTGACCGTGTGCTCGTGCTTGCGGTGATGCATGGTAGTCGTGATGTCGCCGGGGTGACGGACAAGCCTTGGGATGAAAATTAGATGGGGGATTTTATTGTGAGCCTGGCCCCTTTGATCTCAGATTAACGAAACCGAAATGCACTTTTTTTCTGAAGAGGCTGTTTCTGAACAAGAGGAGTTCCTGTTTCCCGAGCTGGAACATGGAACACAAGTTAGGCTAGAGGGCCGGCTAATTCGTGGCAACGAGGCAGCCAACTCAATTGGCCTTGAGTACCAAGGCCACGTCCTGAATTGCGTACCTGAGCAGGGAAATATTAGGCGCTACAAGAAGGCTTTGTTTCTGAAGTGCGTGGTGGAGGGAACCATTACACGCCTCACCAAGCAGAGGATGGTCGCAGAGAAACGGCCAACCATAATCGTAGCCAAGGTCACACCGCTCGAAGAAGAAAATCAACACGACCTATTCGAGAGCTAGCCGTCGCGCCGTGGAACTCATAAGCAAGAAATCACGCCTTGAACTACGCGAGTATTTCGTTGGGACAACCCTTTCCGAAATTTACAATGAGTTCGATTCTGCGAACGTTCTTTTTGATGCGGAGCATGTACCAAATACTAATGGACAACGGCGGCGCGCAGTGGAGCAGTATTACCATGCGATCGACTGGACACGCTGGGCAGACGTTCGAAAATTCCTAATGGTGTATGAAAACGTGCTCACCAGCTTGGAGGACCATGCTGAAAATGGACAAGAATGGGCAGCCAGTTGTTTCAAGTCTCTAAAGAAATGGATTGAACGCGACGGCTTCAGATATTCCGGAGGGAAACTTTCCCCCGTCGGTAAGCACCACGGCTTGGAACACATTTCCGACGCAGTAGGTCCTCTAGATCTTCCGGAACTACACCGCCAAATTCATCGAATGCAGGCGGCTGTCGAGGACGATCCTGCCCTTGCCATTGGTACGGCAAAGGAGCTAGTTGAATCCGTTTGCAAAACCATCTTAGAGCAACGGCAATTAGCCTTTGCTGACGACGCTGACATCGGTCAACTTGTGAAGGAAGCTCGAAAGGCACTCGGCTTAATACCAGAATCCATTCCTAATTCAGCCAAAGGTGCGGAGTCAATTCGTCGACTCCTGAGCAATCTTGGTAACGTTGCACAAGGTCTTGGTGAGCTACGGAATCTCTATGGCACGGGTCACGGTAAGGCAGGGGCGGTAAAGGGGCTCTCCCCGCGACACGCTCGCTTGGCAGTTGGAACCGCAGCGACTCTTTCCACTTTTCTTCTCGAAACACACACTGAGCGCAATATCTAACCCCGAAGCCACAGCCTGAACTGGCCCCTTTGATTCGAAGAGCGTTAAGCAAACGAATGCTAAAGGAGTCAGTTTCGAATATTTTTAATCAGCCTCTTTAGTCGGAACCTAACGACATCTGCCCAATGCCCCGCCCCCTCCACTTCACCCGCTCGCACGCCATCCTACGGCTCAAACGACGACTCGAACAGGACGCCTTCCCACGCATCCAGATGAGCCTGATCGTCGGCCTCACCGGCGCGGCGGGCCTGCTGTTTTCTTTCATTATGCTGGAACTGGGCGTGACCAGCATGGCGCTGCGCTATCCGCTGGCGCTGTTGATGGCCTATGGGGTTTTCCTCGTCCTGCTGTGGCTGTGGCTGCGCACCAAAGCCGAGGACTACGTGGACATCCCCGATCTTTCCGGCCTGGTGCCGAGCGGGTCTGGCGAGAGTGTTCCGATATTCCAAGGCGGCGGTGGCAATTTCGGCGGGGGCGGCGCCAGCGGGTCGTTCGACGGGCCGACCTCGTTCGCGCCGCTCGACTCCGATTCCGCATCGCCGCTGGCGGAGGCGACGAGCGCGGTGGGCGACGCCGACGAACTGGCGATTCCCCTCATCGCGATCCTGTTCGCGCTCGGCCTCGCGCTGGCTTCGCTGTATGTGGTCTACGCCGCGCCGATGCTGTTTGCGGAACTGCTCGTCGACGGCGCGCTCTCCTACGCGCTCTACCGCAAGATCAAGGCCGCCGACTCGCCGCACTGGCTGGAGTCGGCCGTGCGCCGCACCGCCCTGCCCTTTGTGCTGACCGGCGTCTTCGTCTCGCTCACCGGCGCGGCGATGGCGGCCTATGCGCCGGGCGCGCACTCGATCGGCCAAGTCATCCAACACACTCAACCCCAACGGTAAACCTCTTATGCGCATCGAAGGCACGCTCGCAAAATGGAACGATGATCGCGGCTTTGGATTCATCACGCCCACTCAGGGCGGAGCGGAAGTATTTGCCCACGTCTCAGCCTTTCCACGAGGCGGCCAGCGCCCCCGGCTCGGTGAGCGCGTCACGTTCGAAATCGGAATCGGCAAGGACGGGAAGCCGCAGGCAAAGAACATCTTGTGCCCCACCCGCCCGACCGTAAAACCTTATCGCCGGAGCGAACCCGCTCGTCACCGCGACAGACCGGGCCTGTTTGGGCGCCTCATTCCGCTTGGATTTGTGGTCGCTCTGGGCGTCTACGGTTATGGCGAATACACCCACCGCGAGACCCCGCAATCCGCATACGAAGCCCCATCCAGCGATGCGGAAGCCCCCGGCCCCTTCCATTGCGACGGTCGAACCCATTGCTCTCAAATGACCTCCTGCGCCGAGGCGGAGTTTTTCCTGAACAATTGCCCGAACGTTAAGATGGATGGAAACCACGATGGCGAGCCGTGCGAACAACAATGGTGCAATTATTAAAAGATAATCTGGACGGGCTGAGCCAACCCGGGTTGGCTCAGCCTGCCCCCGTTTAACTTGGAAATGGAATTCTGGCATGAATACAAAGCTGTCAATATCAGGGCGA
>DILD01000030.1:0-148 GCA_002424845.1 Thiobacillus denitrificans
GCAGCTGGCTGGCGAGCAGGTCGGCAAGGCTTGCGGCGCTCATGGGCGCGACGGGGCAGCGCCGCCGGAAGCTTGCGGCGCTGTCTTCATGGCGTCACAGGAAGCCTGTGCCGCTATGTTAAAATTCAACGATTTACCGCGTCCTGCG
>DILD01000030.1:198-16343 GCA_002424845.1 Thiobacillus denitrificans
TCAAACAATACCTGCAAAAGGTGAAAGCGATCAATGCGCTGGAGCCGGCGCTGGAGACCTTGTCCGATACCGAGCTGGCCGGCAAGACCGCCGAGTTCAAGTCGCGGCTGGAAAAAGGCGAGTCGCTGGACACGTTGTTGCCGGAAGCCTTTGCCGTGGTGCGAGAGGCGTCGAGGCGCGTGCTCGGCATGCGCCACTTCGACGTCCAGATGGTGGGCGGCATGGTGCTGCACGACGGCAAGATCGCCGAGATGCGCACCGGCGAGGGCAAGACGCTGATGGCGACGCTGCCCGCCTACCTCAATGCGCTGGCCGGCAAGGGCGTGCACGTGGTGACGGTGAACGATTACCTCGCCAGTCGCGATGCCGAATGGATGGGGCGGCTGTACGGTTTCCTCGGGCTGACCACCGGGGTCAACCTGTCGCAGCTGCCGCACGATGCCAAGCAGGCCGCCTATGCTGCCGACATCACCTACGGCACCAACAACGAATACGGTTTCGACTATCTGCGCGACAACATGGTCTATCAGATGAGCGAGAAGGTTCAGCGTCCGCTGGCTTTCGGCATCATCGATGAGGTCGATTCCATCCTGATCGACGAGGCGCGCACGCCGCTGATCATTTCCGGCCAGTCGGAGGAAAACACCGCGCTGTACCAGCAGGTCAATCTGGTTCCGCCGCGCCTGACGCGGCAAAAGGATGAGGAATCCGAGGGCGATTACTCGGTCGACGAAAAGTCGCGCCAGGTGCTGCTGTCCGAGGCGGGGCACGAGAAGGTTGAGGAAATCCTCACCGAGATGGGCCTTTTGCTGCCTGGTGGCAGTCTTTATGACGCATCCAACATCATGCTGATGCACCATGTTTACGCTTCGCTGCGTGCGCATGCGTTGTTCTTCAAGGACCAGCACTACGTGGTACAGAATGGCGAAGTCATCATCGTCGACGAATTCACCGGCCGCCTGATGAGCGGGCGCCGCTGGTCGGAAGGCCTGCATCAGGCGGTCGAGGCCAAGGAAGGCGCGGCGATCCAGAAGGAGAATCTGACGCTCGCCTCGATCACCTTCCAGAACTATTTCCGCATGTACGAGAAGCTGTCGGGCATGACCGGCACGGCGGATACCGAGGCGTTCGAGTTTCATAGCATTTACGGGCTGGAAACCGTGGTGATTCCGACCCATCGCCCGATGATCCGCAAGGACGAGCACGATCAGGTTTACCGGACCGCGGCCGAGCGCGACCAGGCGGTGATCAACGACATCCGCGCGCGCAACGCCGATGGCCAGCCGGTGCTGGTTGGCACCACGTCGATCGAGGCCAACGAGCATCTGTCCGCCGAACTGAAAAAGGCCGGACTGCCGCATAACGTACTGAACGCCAAGCAGCACGCGCGGGAGGCCGAGGTGATCGCGCAGGCGGGTATGACGGGCGGCATTACCATCGCCACCAATATGGCGGGCCGTGGCACCGATATCGTGCTGGGCGGCAGCATCCAGAAGGAACTGGATGCCATCACTGCCGACGAAAGCTTGTCCGGCAGCGAAAAAGCGGCTCAAACGGCTGCGCTCAAGGCCGACTGGCAGGTGCGCCACGACGCCGTGCTGGCTTCCGGCGGCCTGCATATCATCGGCACCGAACGTCACGAGTCGCGCCGCGTCGACAACCAGTTGCGCGGCCGCTCCGGCCGTCAGGGCGATCCCGGCTCCAGCCGTTTCTTCCTGTCGCTGGAAGACCCGTTGCTGCGCATCTTTGCCTCCGACCGCGTCGCGGCCATCATGGACCGTCTGAAGATGCCCGAGGGCGAGGCGATCGAGCACCCCTGGGTGACGCGTGCGATCGAGAACGCGCAGCGCAAGGTCGAGCAGCGCAACTTCGACATCCGCAAGCAGTTGCTGGAATACGACGATGTCTCCAACGACCAGCGCAAAGTGATTTACGAGCAACGCAACGAACTGCTGGCGAGCGCCGACATCGGCGACACCATCCGCGCCATGCGCGACGACGTGCTGAACGAGGCGATCAACCTGCATATTGCGCCGGGCAGCATGGACGAGCAGTGGGATGTGGCCGGCCTGGAAAAAGCGCTGGCCGCGCAATTTGCCCTCGATCTGCCGTTACAGCAGTGGCTGGGCGAAGACAGGGCGCTCAATGAAGACGGCCTGCGCAAGAAAATCATGGAAGCCGCCGATGCGGTCTACCAGGAGAAGGAAGCGGCGGTCGGCGCCGAGGGGCTGCGCCAGTTCGAGCGCGGCGTGATGCTTCAGAGTCTGGACACCCACTGGCGTGAGCACCTGTCGGCGCTGGATCATCTGCGTCAGGGCATTCACCTGCGTGGTTACGCACAGAAACAGCCCAAGCAGGAATACAAGCGAGAGGCGTTCGAGCTGTTCTCCGCCATGCTCACCGCGATCAAGGGCGAGGTGACGCAGATCACCATGACCGTACAGATTCGCACGCCGGAGGATGTCCAGGCGGTCGAACAGTACGAGGAGCCGTCGAACGTGCAGTTCCAGCATGCGGGCTACGACGAGGCGCAGGACTTTGCCGAGGCCGCCGTGGCCAAGGCTACCCCCGCGGACGCCTATCCCAGGGTCGGCCGCAACGATCCCTGCCCGTGCGGATCGGGCAAGAAATACAAGCAGTGCCACGGCAAGTTGAGCTAGGGCGTGTCAGCACTGATTTCACGCCCGCGAATCCGCCCGCCCCTTCGGGTTGCCGCGATTAGTGTTGACACGCCATAGGAGCAGTCATATGCCTTACTACGTTTTCCGGATGGGAATGTTCAAAGTGCTGGAAAAGCAGGCCGAGTGGGCGACCTTCAAGGAAGCCAAGGCGCATACTAATGAATTGCGCAAAACGCTCGATCCGAAAACCGGCGACAAGTACAAGATGATCTTCGCCGAGAACGAAATCGCCGCGCAGGAAACCCTGACCGCCGCGCGCGAACTCGAGAAAACCCTCTCCGGCGACGACTGGTAGAAACCGGGCTGTCGAGCGTTGGCATTAGAAGGGTGACCAATGGCCGAATACAACGAAGACGCTTACAAGCTTGCCCGCAAGGCCTATATCGAATATAGCTGCCCGTTCGAACGTGCCTTGTTGTCGCGTTGTGTCGGCTGCGGCCGTTCCAGCAAGCTCAACCTGGCCGAGCGCGAAGCGATTGCTTGCGGGGATGCCGCCGTACGTGAGCACTGCCTGACGTTCTATCAGGCAGTGCATGAAAACGCGCAGTTCGCGCTGAAGATCAATCCTGATGCGCCCTGGCCGTTCGGCAAGGAAATTCGCGCTCAGTGCGGCGGGGTGCGCGGACTGGCCGAGGCAATGGGCGAGGCTGGAAATGAAATGGCCGACATCGCCACCACTGTGCTGCGGGGCAACGAACGCTTTGGCGGCAGTGAAGCATTCCCCTATTCCGAGATCATGCGCGCCGTGGTGCATTTCGAGCCGCGCAAGCGGCGCGCGTAGCGCATTTTGACCGGGCGGGGAACCCGAACGTCCGCTCCGGGTCTGTTGGACAATCTGTTTTTTTGATTACACTGCTGGTGTGCGTACCCGATCCCACCGTTTCCTGCTGATGCTGTTGATGCTGGCCCTGCCGCTGCAGACCTTTGCGTCGGCCGCCATGATGGCCTGCGCCTTGCCGCATCAGGCTGCGATGGCGCAAATGGCCATGGCCGACGAGGCGATGGCGGGCTGTCACGAATCCGAACCGTCGCCATCCAGTTCCCATGATTGCAAGCATTGCACGGCCTGTGCGCTGGCGTCGGTGCTGCCGATCCCGGCAGCCCACGTCCCGTCGGTCATCCCGATAAGCGAACGTTTTGCCTCCTGCCCTGCCGCACGCTTTAGCGGCTTTGTTCCCGAAGGGCCCGAGCGGCCCCCCCGACCCTTCCTCGCCTGAATCCCGCGCCGTCTGACGGCGCGCCTACTGGTTTTGACCGCGGCATCGCCGTGTGTTTTGCGAGGTTCATCATGCTGAAACTTGTTTTGCGTCCCCTTGCCGGGATGGCGGCATCGCTGGCGTGCGCCGCGGTGCTGTGGGCGCCTGCGATCCGGGCCGCCGAAGACGCGGCGACGGCCACGCCGACGGTCGTCCCCTTCAAAAACTATCAATCCTGGCGCGATGAGCCGTTGCAGGACTGGCGCGCGGCCAACGCACGGGTCGACGAAGTCGGCGGCTGGCGCACCTATCTGCGCGAGTCGCAGCCGGTCGGCGGTGGCGCTGGTCAGGATGCGCAGGGCCACCATGGCCACCACGGCCATTGAGGAGACGCCATGAATACATATCCCTTTACGCCCCGAACGCTCGTTTTTGCCGTGCTGTCCGCTGCCCTGCTGGGCGGCTGTGCGAGCTTTTCCGAAGACGGCGGGTTCGACGCGATTCAGTCCGCCGCCCAGTCGCGTCTGCAGAAAGACGTCGCCTGGTCGCGCGACGAGGCTCGCCGCAGCGCGTCGCAGGCGCGGGTCGATGCGCTGCTGGCGCAACCGCTGTCGGCCGACGATGCCGTGCAGATTGCGCTCCTGAACAATCCCGGCCTGCAGGCGGCATTCAACACGCTGGGCATCGCCGAGGCCGACCGGGTGGCGGCGCAGCGCCTGCCCAACCCGGGTTTTTCGATTGGCCGCATGACCCAGGGCACCGGAGTGGAGTGGGAGCGCAGCCTGCATTTAAATCTGGCGGCGCTGCTGACGATGCCGATGCGTGCCGATATCGAGCAGCGTCTGTTCGAGCAGACCCGGCGCGCGCTGGTGCTCGACGTGCTGCGGCTGGCGGCCGAGACGCGCAAGGCCTGGGTGGTCGCGGTGGCGGCCGGGCAGACTGCGACCTATCAGCGACAGGCGATGGACGCCGCCGAGGCGGGTGCCGAACTGGCGCGACGCATGGCGCAGGTCGGCAACTGGAGCAAGTTGAAGCAGGCGCGCGAGCAGTCGTTCTATGCCGACGCAGCCTTGGCGGTGGCGCGTGCCGAACAGGCGAAGCTGGCGGCGCGCGAGCGGCTGGTGCGCCTGATGGGGCTTCCGGATTCGGGAAAACTGCAATTGCCGGAACGCCTGCCCGACCTGCCGACAAGCGTGCCGATGCTGCCGGATGTCGAGCAACGGGCGATGGATTCACGCATCGATCTGCAGGTCGTGAAACAGCAAGCCGAGACACTGGCCAGGAATCTCGATCTCACACGCAGCACCCGCCTCATCAACGTGCTGGAGCTCGGCATCGTCAACAACGGTTCGAACGAGGAACCGCAAAAGCGCGGCTATGAAATCAGCTTCGAGCTGCCGATTTTCGATTTCGGCGAGAGCCGGGTGGTGGCGGCCGAGTCGCGTTACCGGCAGGCGCTGGAGCGTGCGCGCGAAACTGCGGTCAACGCGCGCTCTGAAGTGCGCGAAGCCTACGCGATGCAGCAGAACCAGTACGCCATCGCACGCCACCTGCGCGACGAGGTGGTGCCGCTCAAGCAGCGCATCTCGGAAGAAAACGTGCTGCGTTACAACGGCATGCTGATCGGCGTGTTCGAACTGCTGGCCGATGCGCGTTCGCAGATCGCCTCGGTCAATGCCGCCATCGAGGCGCAGCGCGATTTCTGGCTGGCCGATGCCGACCTGGCGATGGCGCTGGTCGGCACCCCAGGCAAGATGGCCATCGCCAATGTTTCGTCCGCCCCCGCCGCTGCGGGCGGTGGTCACTGAAAGGATTTTCCATGACTTCGAGACGTGATTTTTTCAAGCTTACCGGTGCGGTCGCTGCCGCCAGCGTCAGTCCGGTGGCGATGGCGAGGCTCCCCGAGATTGTCAGCATGGATACGCCTGCCACCCAGCCGCCGCTCGCGCCGCCGAGCGGGCGTCCCTACAACCCGGTGGTGACGCTGAATGGCTGGACGCTGCCCTGGCGCATGAAGGACGGGGTGAAGGAATTCCATCTGGTCGCCGAGCCGGTGGTGCGCGAGATCGCCCCAGGCATGAAGGCGCACCTGTGGGGCTACAACGGCCAGTCGCCCGGGCCCACCATCGAGGTGGTGGAAGGCGACCGCGTGCGCCTCTTCGTCACCAATCGTCTGCCCGAGCACACCACCATCCACTGGCACGGCCAGCGCCTGCCCAACGGCATGGATGGCGTCGGCGGGCTGACGCAGCCGCAGATCCAGCCGGGGAAAACCTATGTTTACGAGTTCGTCGCGCGTCGTCCCGGCACCTTCATGTACCACCCGCACGCCGACGAGATGACGCAGATGGCGATGGGCATGATGGGGTTCTGGGTGACCCATCCTAAGGGCAGGCACCCGCTGATCGATCCGGTCGACCGCGATTTCTGTTTTCTGCTCAACGCCTACGACATCGAGCCCGGCAGCGCGACGCCGCAGGTCAACACCATGCTCGACTTCAACTTGTGGACCTGGAACAGTCGTGCCTTCCCGGGGATCGACTCGCTCAACGTGCGGCTCAATGACCGCGTGCGCATCCGCATCGGCAACCTCACCATGACCAACCATCCCATTCACCTGCACGGCGTGGAATTCGAGGTCACCGGCACCGACGGCGGGCCGGTGCCCAAGGCCGCGCGCTGGCCTGAAGTCACCACCGACATCGCCGTCGGCCAGATGCGGCAGATCGAGTTCCGCGCCGACGAGGAAGGCGACTGGGCCTTTCACTGTCACAAGAGCCACCACGTGATGAACGCGATGGGTCATGGCGTGCCGACCATGATCGGGGTCGATCACAGCGGGCTCGCCGGCAAGATCAGCAAGCTGATTCCCGACTACATGGTGATGGGCGAGCGCGGCATGGCCGACATGGCTGAGATGGACATGCCGCTGCCCGACAACACGCTGCCGATGATGATGGGACAGGGGCCGTTCGGCCCGCTGGAGATGGGCGGCATGTTTACCGTGATGAAGGTGCGGCGCGAGCAGAGGCCTGGCGATTATTCCGATCCCGGCTGGTTCAGGCAGCCCTCCGGCACGATGGCCCGCGAAGTCGGCGATGCCGTGGCCGCGCCGGTGCGCGCGCCGCAGGCTGTCTCGCCCCAGGGTGCGCCGGGCGATGTTGAAGTGACTGTGCGCAAACCCAACGGCCATGCCGGCCACTGAGTGAAAGGACACATGATGAAACGCTCCCTGTTGTTGTTCGCCGTGCTGACCGCGACGCTGATCACCCTGCCGGTTCAGGCCCATGGCGAAAAGAAACACGCTTCGATCGCGCCCGCACCCGCCATCGCCGAACAGACCGCTTGGGGTGTCGCCGGCAACCCTGCACAGGTCACTCGCACGATCAGCCTCGATATGTCCGACGCCATGCGTTTCACGCCTGACACTCTGGCCGTGAAAGAAGGCGAAACCGTCCGTTTTGTCATCCGCAATCAGGGACGCATGTTGCATGAAATGGTGATCGGCACGCCCGACGAACTGGCGAAGCACGCTGCCCTGATGGCCAGGTTCCCCAGCATGGAACATGACGAGGCCTACATGGCGCACGTCGATCCAGGCAAGACCGGCGGAATCGTCTGGCATTTCAATCGCGCCGGCAGCTTCGAATTCGCCTGCCTGATTGCCGGACATTACGAAGCCGGCATGCGCGGCACGATTACCGTCACCCCGAAACCAGGAGCTGCGAAATGAAAAATCTGATTCCGCTATTCACCGCGCTGGCGGTCGCCACGCCGCTTTACGCTGAGCCTGTCACCCCATCCATCGTCGTGGCCAGCCCGATGAGCGAAGGCGTGGTGCGCAAGATCGATGCGGCCAATGGCAGGCTCACCTTGCGCCACGGCCCGATTGCCAATCTCGACATGCCGCCCATGACCATGGTGTTCCGGGTGCAGTCCCCCGAGCTTCTAAACGCCATTAAGGTCGGCGACACAGTGAAATTCCATGCCGAGAAAATCAATGGCGTTTTCACGGTGAGGACGATTCAGGTCGTGCCGTAGGTGCAAGCCTGTGGCCCAAGGGCCTGTCCTAAGCTTCGACTCCCGGATCGGCCGGATTGAAATGCAGGGTGGCGCTGAATCCTTTCGCCCCCGTTTCACGGGGAAGTCCCTCGCCCAGCTCAAGGCGGGCATTTGATAACGCAGCAATACGGGCGACGATCGACAGCCCGAGTCCGCAACCTTCGCTTTCAGTCTCGCCGCGTACGAAGCGCGCGCTCAACTGTGAACGAAGATCGGGGGCAACCCCGGGCCCATCGTCGGCAACCCGGAGTGCGCAGCCGGATTGAGAGCGGCTGAGGCGTATTTCGATGTGTGCGCCCTCACCCGCGTAACGAAGTGCGTTGTCGATCAGATTGCGCAGCGCGATCTGCAGCCAAGTTGCCATCACGGCAACCCGGCATCCCGGTGTGGCATCAACTGCCAGTGACTGGTTCCGGCTCCGGGCTTGTGGCAACAGCTCCGCACAAACGGCCGCAATGATTTCCGCAGGATCCAGCGGGTGTGGCACGGTATCCTGGCGCTGCGGGTCTACGCGTGCCAGTGTCAGCAACTGCTCGACCAGGTGGGTCATGCGGTCGACGCCGGCGATTACCTGCACCAGTGCGCGTTGCTGGCTGTCGGTTGTTTGCGCGCGCAGCGCCACCTGCGCCTGAACTTTCAACGCTGCCAGCGGCGTTCGCAGTTCATGAGCGGCATCGGCTGTGAAGCGGCGTTCGTTTTCGAAAGCTTCGGCGACACGCCGGATCAGCGCATTGAACGCAGCGTGCAGCGGGGCAATTTCGCTTGGAAGGGGCGCCGATTCATCTAGCGGGGCCAGCGCCTGCGCATCCAGTGCGCCAACCTGTCGCGCGACGGCCTCTACCGGCCGCAGTGAACGTCCCACGCCCCACCACACGGCCAGAGCCATGAGCGGCAATGCCAGCACAGCGGGGATCAGCAGAGACAAGCCGATTCCTCGCGCCAGACTTTCCCGGGCAGCGTGCGCTTGGCCAACCACCACCCGATATTCCGCATCGTTATCCTGCACCGCATAAAAGCGCCAGCGTGCGCCCAGGTGGGGGTGTTCACTGAAACCTGCGATTATGTCCGTGTCAAATCCACGATGCCCGGGTGAGGTCACCAGGCGGCGTGTCTCACCGTGTTTGTTGCGCCACACTTCAAAGGCAATGGGCACCGGGTAGCGCTGGGCGTGATCCTCCAGTTCTTCCACGAAATGTTCGACCTCACCGCCCGCCACGATTGCGAGCAGGGTGTCGGCGACCTGGGTCAACTGGGCATCGAGCAGTTCATCGGCCTCACCAAGGGAACGCTGGTACACCACCAGAGCGGACAATAGCCAGATCATCGCCACTGTGCTGGTCAGCAGCCATACCAGCCGGCGGCGCAGTGAATAGGGTGGCGTTGCGCTCATGTGGAGGGGGGGGCCGAGGATGCCATATAGCCAATGCCGCGTACGGTGCGGATCAGTTCGTTGCCCAATTTGCGGCGCAGGTGGTGGATGTGGACTTCAAGCGCATTGCTATCAACGGCGTCGTTCCAGGTGTAGAGCTGTTCTTCCAGCGAGCGTCTTGTCAGCACACGTTCGGCGTTTTCCAGCAGCACGTGCAGCAGGTCGAATTCACGTGGCGTGAGCTCGACCGGTTTGCCCCTGCGCGTGACTGTTCGTGCCGCCGGGTTGAGTTCGATCTCGCCGACCCCAAGAATCGGCTCCGGTCGACCGTGAGCGCGCCGTACCAGCGCACGCAAGCGGGCTGCGACTTCATCCAGATCGAATGGTTTCAGCACATAGTCGTCGGCGCCCAGATCAAGCCCGCGCACCTTGTCCTCCAACTGATCACGCGCAGTCAGGATCAGTACCGGTGTTGCATCCTTGCGCCCGCGCAGCCATTGCAGCACCGACAGCCCGTCCCGCTTCGGCAGACCCAGATCGAGCACGACCGCGGCAAAGCTTTCGGTGGACAATGCGGCTACCGCGGCCTCACCGTCGCGCAGCCAGTCGACGGCATAACCTGCCTGCGTCAGCCCGGTCTGCAGTCCGTCGCCCAACAGCCGGTCATCTTCCACCAGCAGAATGCGCATATTGTCCTTTCAATTGGGAATTCGGATATCCCGCTCGTTGAAAACGCCTTGTTCCGCCTGCCGGTGACATGCTGCGCAATTGGCCGCGGATTTCACCGACTTGCGCGACCAGATCGTGCGCGATACCTCATCGTGCTTGCGTACGAACCATGCGGTCTCCGTGATGCGCAGCGGCGTTTCGTTGGGCTGCATGCGCCGCATCACCCTGCTTCCTGTCCGGCTACGGCCGCTGTCGGCTGCATTGGCCTCGAGAAAGCGCCGAATATCCGCCTCGGTGGCAGGATCAATGCTGGCATTCTCACCGAAATGATGGCCAAGATCACCCATCAGGCGCGTCCAGGAGGCGCGCGGCAACAGGGCGGGTGAGTATGCGAGGTGGCAACTCGCACACTCTTCCTGCCAGGCCTTGTGCGTGAGGCCGGGCATCATGTCATTCCCGTCGTCGCCCCGTGCTTCGCCTCCGGGCGAGAGCGAAAACATCAGCAGGCTGGTTATGCCGACAGTCATCAGTACAACGATGCCCCGTAACAAGTCATTCATGCTGTGCGCCTTATTTGATCCGGTTTAACCAAGCGATGAAGTCGCCCTTCTCCTGCGCGCTGCATTCGCGCAGGAGCACATCCATGCAGTTGCGGCGAAACCATTTCTCGACCTTGGCTGTATCGGAAAAACGTTGCGGATTGGCGGCCGGAGCCAGCGGTTCGATGCGCTTGCCGACACGGGTTTGTCCGGCCTGCTTCGGATTGGCGCTGTGGCAGCTGGCGCAACTTTGTGCGCCACCGCTCCGCCCGGGATGCTCGCTGCGATAGAGCGCTTCGCCGCGGGCGGGCGACAGGGTGGTCATTGCCACGCGGGCTTGCTGCGCATAGTGCGCCATGAAGCCTGTGGGGGTGTCGGCAGCCGCTGCGCTGGCTGAAAGCAGTAGCAGGCCGGTCCATGCGATTTGCTTAATCATGCTGCCCCCCGCTTTTTGCCTCGATGTATTGTTTGCCGGTGACCATGCTCTGCGCCACCCGCTCACCACGCAACTGATGGAAAACCAGTGCAGCCATGTGCAGGCCGATAAAGCCGAGCATCAAGGCAAAGCCTGCTTCGTGCGGGTCTTCCATTACATCCTCCACCCAATCGGCATTGCCCAGCCAGGCAGCGAGTGGACCGGCCTGGAATTCGCTGGCGGCAAGCCCCAGACCGGTGGCAAGCATCAGCGCCATCACGCCGTAAGCAAACAGGTAGGCAAGACTGGCGATGGGATCATGGCCGATGCGGTGGACGCTTGGCAGGCGCAGATTTTTCAGCGCATCTTTCCACACCGCGGGGTGCCACAGATCGCGCCAGCGTGCGCTTGGCGGCCCCATCATTCCCCACAGCAGACGTGCCATCAACGCCGCGCCCAGCACGTAGCCGGAAACGATGTGCAGATCCCAGATTCGCGCTTCATGGGGGCCATGCTCGAACACTTCAGCCAGTTGGCTGGTGCCGATCAGGGCAAGAATACTGAGTACGACGGTCCAGTGCAGTGCCCGCAGCAGCGGGTCGTACACGTGTCGGGGCGGGTGATTGGGTTGCGTCATGGCGACCTCCCTCTTCATTGCTGAGAGTGAACTGTAGCCGCCTAAACTTACCGCATCCTTAAGGCCGAGACAGGGTTTGCCTGCCCAGTGTCTGAATGCCGCTTTCTTCGGTATGTAAGAAGGGGGGCGCGAACCGGTCCCCGCGCCCCTTCGAAAACCTAGCGAGGTTGCGCGAGCATGTAATCAACAGCGGCCTTGACGTCCGGCTCGCTGAGCGACGGGTTGCCGCCTTTGGCCGGCATGGCGCCCTTGCCGCGCAGGGCGACGGTGTAGAGCGTATCCATGCCTTGTGCCAGGCGCGGCTCCCAGGCAGCCGCGTCGCCGGTTTTCGGCGCGCCTGCCACACCCTTGTCGTGGCAGAAAGCACAGGCCTGACGGTAGATTTTCTGGCCATGTGTCAGATCGGCTTCTGGGGGCGCGGACAGGGTTGCAACCGGTGCTGCCGTCTGGGCCTTGGGCGCTACAACAGGCTCGGCGGCTGGGGCAGGTTCGACGGCTAGGGCAGGTTCGACGACCGGGGCAGGTTCGACGACCGGGGCCGCTGGCTCGGTCCCGGCCTCAGGGCGGGGCGTCATGGTGTCCGCGGCTGCTGTCGCAGCCGGGATTTCCGTGGCTGGCGCAGGGGCCTCATCGGCCTTGCCGCAGGCAAACAACATGGCGGCGGACACTGCGATCGTAAAAGGGGTGATGATTTTCATAACGTTTCCTCCTTACAGCGCAGTGGCAGTTCGCGGGGTGCGGACCATCCGGTACGGCATGCCCGGCTGTTATTTGTCAGCGGGTGCCGCGACAGGCGCGTTATCTGCAACGGGCGCGGCCGCAGCTTGCGCTGCCGGGGCGGGCGCTTCAGGTTCCTTGAATTTGGCGCCAGCCGAGTTCGCCAAATAGGCTACGGCACGTGCCACTTCAATGTCGGACAGATCATCATCGCCGCCGCGCGGAGGCATTTGGCGAAGACCTTCGATCGCATGCTTGACCAGGATGGTGTACCCCTGACCCAGTCGGCCACCCCAGTCGCCACGGCTGTCGAATTTGGGTGCGCCCAGCGCACCTGACCCATGACACGACGAACACACTGCTTCATAGACTTCCTGGCCGGCTTTTTCAACCCTGGGGGCGTTGGCATCGATGGCCGCCAGCTTGGCGAAGGGCTTGATGCGATTCAGGGTTGCTTTCTGGGCAGCTTCGCTGCTGGTGTCGGGTTTGTGTTCGGCTTGAATGTCCAGCACCAGCTGGACGATCAGGAATATCGCCAGCAGGGGAGCTAACAGCCCGGCGAGGATGGAAATGATGATTTCCTGCGGGGTGGCTTGGGTCATCTTGGCGTGCGAGTCGGCCATGAGAAAATATCCTTGGTGCGTCGAAAGTCGCGATTATAAGGAAAGGCGCCCTGACAGCAAAGGACAACCCTCGGGTGGATAGACGACATACGGCAAACCGGCTATCCTTCGCGGTTCCTAGCGCCCGTAGCTCAGCTGGATAGAGTACTGCCCTCCGAAGGCAGGGGTCGTGCGTTCGAATCGCGCCGGGCGCGCCATTATCACTGCAAACTAACCCCTCCTCCCTACAGGTTTTTAGGCGCAGGGGGATGGTTTAGACTTGTGCGCATTGCCTTTCCCTTGTCTGAGTGATCATCATGGCGGTCCCCACCCCTACCGAAATCAATTTGCACCAAGCGTCGCGCAAGCTGGAAATCGCATTTTCAGACGGTACGCGATTCGAACTGCCGTTCGAATTCCTGCGCGTATATTCGCCTTCCGCTGAGGTGCGTGGCCACGGCCCCGGCCAGGAAGTATTGCAGGTGGGTAAACGCGAGGTGCTGATCAATGCGGCTGAGCCGGTTGGCCTGTATGGCATCAACTTCTTTTTCTCAGACGGCCACAATACCGGGATTTACTCCTGGGAGTATCTGCACGACCTGGGCGTGAACCAGGCTGCAATGTGGGCCGAATATCTCAAGCGTATCGAAGCGGCCGGCGCCTCGCGCGACCCCGGTATTGCCAAGATGTTCGAGCAGCGTCCCAAGGGCAAGTAAGGCAGGCGATGGCATTCCATTCTGCTTTGATCGACGCGCCCCGTGGGGCGCGTTTTGTTTGGTGGCGCTGGCGGTGACGCTTGCTGTCGCCATTGCCGAAGCGATCAGCGCCGCTACTGGCGCACCCTTTGGGGCGGCGGCCCTTCAGCCGATAGGGGGCGGTGATATTCACCAGGCCTTCAGCCTGAGCAGCGGCCCGCGTCGCTATTTCGTCAAGGTGAATGGCGCTGACCGGCTGCCGATGTTCGAATCGGAGGCCGAGGCGCTGCATGCGCTGATTGCAACGCATGCCTTGCGTGTGCCGCAGCCGCTATGCACGGGTACGGCGGCGGGCAGATCATTTCTGGTGCTGGAATATCTGGATCTGCGGGGAAACGGCGATGCGGGATTGCTCGGCAGGCAGCTGGCGCAGTTGCATCGCATTGCCCAGCCGCGGTTCGGCTGGGTCCGGGATAACTGGATCGGCAGCACAGCGCAGCCTAATGCATGGCAGGATGACTGGATATCGTTCTGGCGCGACCGGCGGCTCGGATTTCAATTGGGACTGGCCGCGCAAAACGGTTATGGCGGCCTCTTGCAGCGGGATGGTGAGCGCCTGCTTTCCAGCCTCGCAGGTTTGTTTGACGGCTACACCCCGGTTCCTTCGCTGCTGCATGGTGACTTGTGGGGCGGGAATCACGGCTACCTTGCCGATGGGACGCCGGTGATTTTCGATCCGGCGATTTACGTCGGCGACCGTGAATGCGATCTGGCAATGAGCGAGTTGTTCGGGGGCTTCGAAACGGGATTTTATGCGGCCTATCGGGAAGCCTGGCCGCTTGATACCGGTTACGCCGTGCGCAAGACGCTCTACAACCTGTATCACATACTCAATCACGCCAATCTGTTTGGCGGCGGGTATGCCGCACAGGCACAAGACATGATGGCGAGATTGCTGGCCGCATTGCGTTAATTCAGACGGGCTGGTCGGCATCAGAAAATTCCCCGGTCGCGGTGAGCGCCCGGGCGCTGCGCTTATGCCAGTGCCCGCAGGGTGGGCACGTTCAAGCCAAAGGCGTCGGCATGTTGCAGCGCACGCGCCAGCCTTGCCGGCGCCGAGCGACCGGTGCAAGCGTGGTCGGGGTCGCCGTCGAAGGCTTCGAGCATGCCGGCAATGAGCTTCTCCCGATCGTGCGCAACACCGGTGAGCGCATCCTCGATGTCCATGACTTCGTTCGCCACTTGACGCGCAAAGGCCTCGTGCTGCGCCCATAGCTGCGACACCGTGCCACCGGTCTTGAGGCCGGCAATGTTGGTGGTGAGGATGTAAAGGTTTTTCCGTACCAGTTCGAACAGCAGCTCGTCGCCCGGCGCAATTTCACGGCACGGCAGGTCAATGGCGGTGAGTGCGTGGCACAGCAGGGCGGCACCCGGGCCGGCTACGGGCGATGCAATCAGGGGTTTGGCATCAATGCCTTTTTTCTTTTCGAACCACACCGAAATGATCGTGGGGTCGACGTAGCCGTGTGCTTGCCAGTCGCGCGGCAACAATTCGTTCTGGATCAGGGCCGCACGCGGTTTCCAGCGCCCGGGCAGCGCTGCCAGTACACCGTGCAGGTCGTTTTCGGCAACCGCGACCAGCACCAGCTTCGGCGCCGGATGGGATTTTTCCAGGGCGTCCATGTCATCGCCGCGGTTGACGGGTATGACGGTATGGCCGGTGCGCAACAGGCCGCCGGCGAACACGCGGCCAAGCTGGCCGAGACCGATGATGATGACTTCGCTCATGCTGGCTCCAGAAAAGAATTTATCCGCGAAGTGCGCGAAGATGCGCGAAGAAATTCAAAACCACTTCAAAATACACGGGGTTTTTTCGCGTGCCTTCGCGCACTTCGCGGACAAAAAAGGTTTACTCCAAGCCCTTCGAATGCAGGTATTCGTCGTAGTCGCCCATGTAGAACTCGACGCCTTCAGGCGTGATCTCGAGGATACGGGTGGCAAGGCTGCTGACGAACTGACGGTCGTGCGAGACGAAAATTAGGGTGCCCTTGAACAGGTCGAGCGCGAGGTTCAGCGACTCGATCGATTCCATGTCCATGTGGTTGGTCGGTTCGTCCATCACCAGCACGTTGTGGCGGCCGAGCATCAGCTTGCCGTAGAGCATGCGGCCCTTTTCGCCGCCGGACAGCACGCGCACCGACTTCTTGACGTCGTCGCCGGAGAACAGCAGGCGCCCGAGGATGCCGCGCAGCACCTGCTCGTCGTCGCCCGGCTGGGTCCACTGGTGCATCCAGTCGGTGAGGTTGAGGTCGCTGTCGAAGTCGCTGACGTGGTCCTGCGAGAAGTAGCCGACGTTGGCATTCTCGCTCCAGCGCACTTCGCCGTAAGCGGGGGCGAGCTCGCCCATCAGCAGCTTCATCAGCGTCGATTTGCCGACGCCGTTGCCGCCGATGACCGCCATTTTCTCGCCGGCTTCCAGCGAAAATCCGAGCTTGGTGAACAGCGGCGTGTCGCCGTAGCCAAACTTGAGATTCTCGACCTCGAGCGCGCGGCGCTGCAGCAT
>DILD01000032.1 GCA_002424845.1 Thiobacillus denitrificans
TGCTGCATCTCGGTTGGTATACAGGCGCATTTCGATTTCAACGCACGGCCGTGCTCGGTCAATGCGATCATCACGACACGTTCATCGCCCGAATCGCGTGTGCGGGTGATCACACCCTGCTGTTCGAGGCGCTTGAGCAGCGGCGTCAGCGTGTTCGAGTTAAGCAACGCCCGCTCGCCGATTTCGGTGACCGAACACGGCGTTTTTTCCCACAGGATCATCAGCACGATGTACTGCGGATAAGTCAACCCGTACCGTTCCAGCAACGGTTGATAAATGCGGGTCAGCAGTCGCGAGGCTGCATACAGTGGAAAACACAGTTGCTTGTCGAGATCCAGCAGCGTAGCCGGATCGGTGGGGGTTGCGCGAGCCACCTTCATGTCATTCTCCGAGGGCTTCACAAATGGCACGCTCCAGTTTTTCCGGTTTCGTTACCGGCGCGAAGCGCTTGAGCGGCGTGCCATCGCGGCCAATCAGAAACTTTGTGAAGTTCCATTTGACCGCCTTGCCGAGCAAGCCGGGCAGTTGGTCTAAAAGATAACGGAAGATCGGGTGTGCGCCTGCGCCATTGACATCCACTTTCGCGAACACGGGGAAGGTCACGCCATAATTCTTCTCGCAGAAAGCGCCGATCTCTTCTTTCTTTCCCGGCTCCTGGGCGCCAAACTGGTTGCATGGAAAGCCGAGCACGACCAGGCCCTTGTCGGCATACTTCTCGTGCAGTTTCTGCAGTCCTGCATACTGCGGCGTCAGGCCGCATTTGCTCGCGGTATTGACGACCAGAACCACCTTCCCGGCGTAGCGCTGCATGGGGATTTCCTCATCTTGCAGGCTCTTCGCTGAAAAACGATGAAACGCGTTCATGGTGAACACTCCTTCTGAAAAAAGACGTGAATCGGACACGCCGCCGACATGCTGGATCAGATCAGAACAAGATCGACAGCGATTATATCGCACAAGATATAATCGGCGGCAGATCATTGTCAACAGCTGATCGCGCGCTTCTAAGATTCTGCAATTCGGGGGTGACGAGCCCATTGATCCGGTCGGGTGAAGATGTGGAATCGGAAGTGAAACATACGGCCATTGACTATAGTTCTAACCCGAACTATATTGGTTCGAGCCAGAACTACATAAAGGCATCTCATGGTCGAAAAGCCCTTTCTGCCGAGCCTGCGCGAGCTGGTGTGCTGTTACCAGGCCTTCTACACCCGTTCGGCGGCGCACCTCCGCACGCTCGGCCTTACGCCGCCCCAATTCGACATCGTCGCCACCCTGGGCAATACGCCGGGGATGACGCCCAAGGAGTTAGGCGAAAAAACCCTGATCACCAAGGGGACGCTGACCGGGGTGGTGGACCGGCTGGCGGCGAAAGGGCTCGTCAGGCGCACTCCCAGCGCGCAGGATGGCCGCAGCCAAATCGTGCAGTTGACGAAAAAGGGCGAGAGCCTGTTCAACAAGGTATTCCCGGCGCATCTGGCGTATTTCAGCCGCGCTTTCGCGGATTTGAAAGCGGAAGACTACACCCGCATCGAGGCGGCCTTGCGTGACCTGCACGCCGTTTTCGAGTCAAGTCGAATGAAGCAATGAACCACACCGTCGGGCAGCGCACCCGCACTGCCTGTTGCCGTCCAATTGGAGGAAAAATATGAACCAGACAGCCGATTCGAGCATCAATCTTTTCTCATCGATCCAGCTCGGCCCCTACGTGCTGAAAAACCGCATGGCGATGGCGCCGATGACGCGCAATCGCGCCGGGGCGGGCAATGTGCCGCAGCCGATGAACGTGGAACATTACGCGCAGCGCGCCAGCGCGGGATTGATCATCACCGAAGGTTCGCAGGTCGCAGCGGAAGCGGTGGGTTATCCCGCAACACCGGGCATCCACAGCGCCGAGCAAGTAGCGGGCTGGAAAAAAATCACCGACGCGGTGCATGCCCAGGGCGGCAGGATTTTCTTGCAACTATGGCATTGCGGACGGGTTTCGCACCCGTCGCTTTTGCCCGGCGGCATGCTGCCGCTGGCGCCTTCGGCGATCAAGCCGTCCGGCCAGGCAGTCACCCCTGAGGGGATGAAACCCTTCGAAACGCCGCATGCGCTGGCACTCGCGGAAATTCCCGGCATCATCGAACAATATCGCAGTGGCGCCAGGAACGCGCTGGCGGCCGGTTTCGACGGGGTGGAAATCCACGGCGCCAACGGCTATCTGCCTGACCAGTTTTTGCGCGACGGCTCCAACCAGCGCAGCGATGCCTACGGCGGCTCCATTGCCAACCGCGCGCGCTTGATGCTGGAAGTGGTCGATGCGGCGTGCGGCGTTTGGGGCGCGAATCGTGTGGGCATCCGCTTGTCGCCATTGCAGCCGTTCAACGACATGCGCGATTCCAATCCCGAAGCGACCTTCGCTTACGTTGTCGAACAGCTCAACCGCTTCGGGCTTGCTTACCTGCACGTCACCGAAATGGGCAAGGAGTCGCCCGGCGCCGCCGGCCCCGCATTCGATTTGCAGAAGCTGCGCAGCATCTGGCAAGGCGTGTACATGACCAACGGCGGCTACGACCTGGCGCGCGGCAACGCCGCGCTGGCTGCGGGTGGCGCCGACATGATCGCCTTCGGCGTGCCGTTTTTGGCGAATCCGGATTTACCGGAGCGCTACGCCAAATCGGCGCCGCTCAACGAACCCGACCCGGCGACATTCTACGGCGGCGCCGAGCGGGGCTACACCGATTATCCGTTTCTCTCCGAGGAGGCATGATGAAACTCTATTACAGCCCGGGCGCCTGCTCCCTTTCCCCTCACATCGTGGCGATCGAGACTGGCGTACCAGTGGAACTGGTGCGCGTCGATCTCGAGACCGGCCGAACGGAAAGCGGCGAGGACTATCGCAAGATCAATCCGGATGGCTATGTGCCCGCCCTGGTTATGAATGACGGCGAAATCCTCACGGAAGGTCCGGCCATCGTGCAGTATCTGGCGGATCAGGCTGCGGACAAGGAACTCGCGCCGGCTTACGGCAGTCCGGCGCGTTATCGCCTCATGCAGTGGCTGAACTTCATCTCCACCGAGCTGCATAAAACCTATTCGGCCCTGTTCGACCCGCGCATTCCGCCCGACTGCAAGGCCCTGTTCACCGAGCGGCTGGCCCAGCGTTTCGCCCATGTCGCGGCGGTACTGGAGACGCAGCCCTACCTCATGGGCGAGCGCTTCACCGTGGCGGACGCCTACCTNNTTCACGGTGAGTTCGTGGGCGCCTTATGTCGGCTTCGACCTCTCGCCCTGGCCCGCGCTGATTGCCTATCAGGGCCGCGTGGCGGCGCGCCCGGCGGTGCAGCAGGCGCTGGCCGAGGAAGGGTTGCTCAAGTAAACCGGATGGCCGCATGAATCCGGAGATGATCGCGGCGGCGCGTCAGCCCGCGCTGTTCATTCCGCACGGCGGCGGGCCCTGTTTTTTCATGGAATGGACCCTGGGGCCGCCGGACACCTGGGATCGCATGGCGGCCTGGCTGCGCGGCCTCGCCGCCACCCTGCCGAGCCGGCCCGCCGCCGTGGTGGTGGTCTCCGCCCA
>DILD01000054.1:0-16212 GCA_002424845.1 Thiobacillus denitrificans
CCAGCCGCCTGCGCCAGCAGACCGATGCGCTGCTGGCCAGCCTCGGCAAGCAGCGCATCGCGGCCACCAGCCTGCGCATCGGCGTCAATCCCGAGCTGCACGCGCGCTATGTCCATCCCGTCGAAAAACACGGCCTGCCGCCCGCCGCGCTGGACGGTCTGGCGCACCTGAACGCGGAAATCGAAGACGGCCCGCTGAAGGACGCGATCGAGCACCTGCTGCAACACCACCGCACCCGCTGACCCGGGCGGACGGCCATCGGGCGAGCGCACCGGCCATGCGGGCCGAACCGATGTCATACTTGCCGCATCCTCGCCCCGCTGCACCGCGGCCGCGAGCAACGACGACGCCCACAAGAGCATGTATTCGACACACCAGATTTTCCAGCGTCAACCCCTGATCCTGCTGCTGAGCGCGCTGCTCATCACAGGATTTTTCGCCACCACCCTGAGCAGCTATTACGTGTCCAAAAAGGCGATTCTGGATGCCATCGTCGCTCAGGAGCTGCCGCTCACGTCAAGCAATATCTATTCTGAAATCCAGAAGGATCTGGTGCAGCCCGTGCTCATCTCCTCGACCATGGCGCACGACACCTTCCTGCGCGACTGGGTGCTTGCGGGAGAGAAGGACAGCGAGTCCATGGCCCGCTACCTGCGCGAGATCAAGGGACGCTACGGCGCATTCAGCAGCTTCTTCGTCTCCGAGCGCAGCGCCCGCTACTACACGGGCGACGGCATCCTGAAACAGGTATCGCCGCAGGAACCGCGCGACGCCTGGTATTACCGCGTGCGCACCCTGCAGGAGTCCTACGAGATCAACGTCGACCCCGACCTCGCCAACCGGGACGCACTGACCATTTTCGTCAATTACCGCGTCTTCGATTTCGACGGAAATTTCCTCGGCGCCACCGGCATCGGGCTCACCGTGGATGCAGTCCGCCGCCTCATCGCGGATTACCAGCAGCGCTTCCAGCGCACCATCTATTTTGTCGACGCCGAGGGCAAGACCGTCCTGTTCGGCAACCGGTCGGGGCGCGCGGAGAGCGACCTGCGCGCCACCGAGGGCCTGCGCGACCTCGTCGACCGCATCCTGCACGAGAAGTCCGGCTCCTACCGGTTCCGCGCGGACGGCAGCGAGCACCTGCTCAACGTGAACTACATCCCTGAGCTCAAATGGTATCTGTTCGTGGAAAAAGAGGTGGACGGCGCGCTCGCCGGCATCCGCAAGACCCTCTACATCAACCTCGCGGTCTGCCTGGGGATCACCCTGCTGGTGCTATTCCTCACCCATGTCGCGCTCGGGCGCTACCAGCAGCGCATCGAGAAAATGGCCGCCACCGACAAGCTTACCGGCCTGCTCAACCGCCAGGCCTTCGGCATCCTCATCGACAAGGCCTTCGCCGATTACCGGCGCAACCCCAGCCCCATTTCCTTCCTGATGATCGATGTCGACAACTTCAAGGCGATCAACGACCGCCATGGCCACGGCGCCGGCGACCACATCCTGAAGCAGATTGCGGCGCGTTTCCTGGTAGGGCTCAGGGCATCGGACATTGCGGTACGCTGGGGCGGCGAGGAATTCCTCGTCGTGCTGAAGGGCTGCGAGCTCGACCACGCGCGGCGCATCGCCGAACAGATGCGCCTGCGCATCGAGCAAACCCCGTTCAAGGCCGGCAAGCGGACGATCCGCGCCACCGTCAGCATCGGCATCAGCCAGTACGGTGGCGCGGAATCCTGCGAAGCCTCCATCAGCCGCGCCGACACCGCGCTCTATGCCGCGAAAAACAGCGGCCGCAACCGCGTCTGCGCGGAATCAGCCGGTTCCTGATCTCCTGGTGTAGCCGCCACCGCGCGGCTCACCATAGCGGCACCCGACACCGTTCAGCGCGTCTCCCGGCTCGCGCGGAAGCGGAACCGCCGGCTACGGTTGCAGCATCTCCAGTCCGCTGCGGATATGCAGATCGCGCTGGGGATAGGGAATGGCGATGCCAGCGGCCTTGAAGGCGCGCCAGATCGCCAGGTTGATGTCCGAGCGCACGCTCCCCAGCCCGGCCTCGGGATCCCGAATCCACACCCGAAGCTCCAGCGCGATGCCGCTATCGCCGAAAGCCATCAGGCGGGTCGTGGGCGGCGGGTCGCCGAGCACGCGCGGATTGGCATTGGCTGCTTCGGCCAGCAGGGCCAGCGCCTGTTCCGGGTCGTTGTCGTAGCTGATCGAGACCGGAATCTTCAGACGCACATTGCGGTCGCTGTAGCTCCAGTTGATCACCTCGTTGGTGATCAGCATCTCGTTGGGAATCAGCCGCTCCACCCCGTCGCGATCCATCACCACCACATAGCGGGCATGCAATTCCCGCACCCAGCCAAGCTTGTTGTCGATGGTGATGACGTCGCCCGGACGGATCGAGCGGTCGAACAGCACGATGAAGCCGCTGATGAAGTTGCTGGCGATGCGCTGCAGGCCGAAACCCAGGCCCACCCCCAGTGCGCCGCCGAATACCGCCAGGGCGGTGAGATCGATTCCCACAGCGTCCAGTGCCAGCAAAAAGGCCAGCACCAGCAGGATGAACTTGCTGAGCTTGACCAGCGCCAGCTGCATGCCCGCGTTGACGAACTCGGCCTTGCTGATGCGATTTTCGATGACCCGGCCCAGCCATTGCGCCAACAGCCACAGCAGGGCGACGGCCAGAACCAGCTTGAGGGTCGCCAGCACGGAAATCCGGCTGCTTCCCACCTGCATGGCCATGCCGTCCAGGCCTTGCAGCACGGCAGGCAGCCAGCCCATCAGGTGCAATGCGACGACAGCCCAGATCGAGGTGGCAATCAGGTTTTCCCAGGCCTTGACAGCGGGTCCCGGGCGGAACGTCTTGCGCAGAAAATAAATGAGGATTCGAATCGTGGCCAGCGAAGCCAGCAGCGGCACGGCAAGGTCCAGCAGGCCCACCGAGCTGCCCAGATGCGTCAGCAACGCCCGGCCCGCCAGCACCCCCATCAGCATGCTGATCGGAAACAGGATGCGCTGCAAAGTCTTCAGCGCCAGATGCCGGACCGTGTATTCCGTCCCCGCCTCCTCGGGCACCGTCAGACTTTGTCTCAGTGTGCGGTGCACCAGCAATGCGCCCGCTGCCGCCAGCACCAGCGCCCCGATTTCCCACCAGAAAGCAGCACTGCCGATCAGGGCATATCCGCTGTCCAGCAGGGTCTGAAAATCAATGGGCAAGGTAAGTGACATGGTGTGTTATCGGCGAGGGAGGGGTCACAAACATACCGGACGCCATGCAGAGGCTGCAAGTCTATACGGCCCGGGAATCAGACGACATGCAGACCTGGTTGCGCCCATGTTTCTTGGCCTGATAGCAGGCGGCGTCAGCCACTTTCAAGGCCTGGTCGACCTCCATGTCCGGGGCAAGTTTCACCAGGCCGATGCTGGCGCCAACCTGAAAAACCCTGTTTTCCCAGGTAAACCGATATTGATCGATTTCATCCCGGATGGCTTCGGCAATCTGGTACGCCTTGTTGTCGGGGCAATTGACCAGGCCGATGCAGAATTCATCGCCGCCGAGCCGGGCTACCAGGTCGCCACTGCGCACGTGGCGCATAAAAATGGCTGCCACCTGACGCAACACTTCATCCCCGGCGAAATGCCCGCAGCTATCGTTGATCAACTTGAACCTGTCCAGATCGATATAAAGCAGGACATGGCAAGCGCCCCGCGACCGTGTTTCATGGAGCAGCTCGCTCAGACGTCGCCGCATCTCGCGCCGGTTGGCCAATCCGGTAAGCGAATCGTGGCTCGCGGCCCAGGACAGTTCCTTGGCGGTAGCAGTTACAGCCTGGTTCTGTCGACTCAACTGCATCTCGGCATGACGGGAACGCAGCACGACAAACCACGCAACGGCCATGCCCATCAACAGCGCCAGCAACGCCAGCGTAAGCATGTAGACCACGGCCATCCGATACCCTGCATCGGACTCGCTCAGCGCCCGCTGATTCGCCTGGCGATACTGCTCGATCATGTCATTGAATGTTTCGAGCAAATCCTGCTCGATCGGCCGTACATCGCGCAGCAGCACCGTCATTGCATCTTCCTGCCGATCGGTAAGCGCCAACTCGATGATCTGGCGGTGAAACTGCTCATCACGCTGAATCAGATGACGCGCCCGGTTCCAGGCCGCCGACTCTTCGGGTCCCATCCCCAGGCCAAGCAGCCTGTCGCGCGCCCGGATGAACTCTTCCGCCTGGGCCATGAACCGCAGGTATTCCTCATCCCGATCAAACGGATCACGCAGCACCACCAACTGAGCCAGGCTGGCAAAGCGCTCGCGTGACACGCTGCGCATCTGATACACACTCTCGATCTTGACATTGCTTTCGGTGGACAGCTTGACCATCCGCTGCTTGAGCGTGGTCATGTGCGCAAGACCCAAACCCGCCAGCAACGCCATCAACGCCAGCACCACCGCAAAACCGATGGCGATGGTGCGCTGGGTGTCGAGTGCCTCCAGTTTCCCGCCGAACCACGGCCGCCTCACCGTCACAACATTCCTTTCTTCAACTGGCCGCCCCACGCTTATCGCAGCAATATCCGCTCACCCATATAAAACAGGGCCGCGACAAGGCTGAAAACCAGCGCAAAACGCAACACGCGGCCGATCCACCCGAGGTATTTCCGCTGACCGGTCAACACCCACGCCAGCCCGAGCGCCGCCACGACAATCAGCAGCGCAACAAGCAGCAGACGGACAGCGATCATCGGGACAGCGTCATGCCGTAAGCGGGTGCAGGCGCAGGAAGGCGGCAGGCACGTCCGCATCATGTTCGAAGCTGACGAACTCCCAGGCCTCCTCGTGCTGCAGCAACGCCCGCAACAGGGCGTTGTTGAGTGCGTGGCCCGATTTATACGCCTCGAATGCACCAATGATGGGGTAGCCCAGCAGATACAGGTCGCCGATGGCATCGAGTACCTTGTGTTTGACAAACTCGTCGTCGTAACGCAGTCCGTCCTGATTCAGCACACGAAATTCATCCATGACAATGGCGTTATCGAGCGAGCCGCCCAGCGCCAGACCCTGGTTGCGCAGATATTCCACCTCGTGCATGAAACCGAAGGTGCGGGCGCGCGCCACTTCCTTGGTGTAGGCGGTATCGGCGAAGTCGATGCTGACGGTCTTGCCGCTCTTGTCAAATACCGGATGCCTGAAATCGATGGTGAATTTGACCTTGAAGCCGTTGTGCGGGGTGAAACGCGCCCACTTGTCGCCATCGTTCACTTCGACCGGCTGCTTGATTCGAACGTAGCGCTTCAGTGCATCCTGCTCGACGATACCGGCAGACTGCAGCAGAAACACGAACGGTGCCGAGGAACCGTCCATGATGGGAATTTCAGGACCGGTGAGATCAACCAGCAGGTTGTCGATACCGAGGCCCGCCAGCGCGGACATGAGATGCTCCACGGTGGACACCTTTGCCGCTCCGGATTCGAGCATCGAGCACAAACGGGTATCGGTGACCAGATAAGGGTCAGCCTTGAGCTCAGCGGGCGGGTCGAGGTCCATGCGCCTGAACACGATGCCCGTATTCGGGCCGGCCGGGCGCAGGGTCATTTCGACCTTGACGCCGGAATGCAGGCCAACGCCGGTAGCCTTGACTGGCGTTTTGAGGGTGCGTTGCTTGATCATTTGACCATTTTAACCGGTTGCGACAGCAGACAGCCACGGGCGACGGGATCGGAAAGCAGCCGATCCCGCCGTACTCAGCGCACCTGCGTACAACCGGTCAATCCGCCTGACGGCGCAGAAAGGCCGGGATGTCCAGCGTATCCACCCCGTTATCGGCCATCGCCTGAACCGTACGGTTGCGCCGGTTGGTGATCACGCTGGGCACATCGTCGCTGTCCCCGACCATCATCGGCGCATCGTCGGTGCCGGTACGGATGATCTGCATGGGCTTGGGTTGCTGGCGGCCTGCCGGGCTGCCCAGGCCGGTCGCAACCATGGTGACGCGCAGACCGTCTTCCATGCTGTCGTCGAGCACCTGGCCGACAATGACGGTGGCCTCTTCGGCAGTAAAGCTCTTGATGGTGTTCATCACCTCATAAATTTCGCTCATCCTCATGCTGGATGAGGCCGTGATGTTGACCAGCACGCCGCGCGCACCGGCCAGATTGACGTCCTCCAGCAAGGGGCTGGCGACAGCCTGCTCGGCCGCGATGCGGGCACGATTCTCGCCGCTGGCCTGGGCCGAACCCATCATCGCCATGCCCATTTCACTCATCACGGTGCGCACGTCGGCGAAGTCGACGTTGACCAGGCCGGGGCAGTTGATGACTTCGGCGATGCCGCCGACCGCGCCGTGCAGCACGTTGTTGGCTGCCTTGAAGGCCTCGAGCATGGAAACGTCGTTGCCCAGCACCTGCATCAGCTTTTCGTTGGGGATGATGATGAGCGAATCGACGTGGCGCGCCAGTTGCTCGATGCCGGCATTGGCCGCACGCACGCGTTTGCCTTCGAACATGAAGGGCTTGGTGACCACGGCAACGGTGAGGATGCCGAGTTCCTTGGCGACCTCGGCCACCACGGGGGCGGCGCCGGTGCCGGTGCCGCCGCCCATGCCGGCGGTGATGAACAGCATGTCGGCGCCGTCGATCAGTTCAGCGATGCGCTCGCGGTCTTCCAGAGCGGCTTCGCGGCCGACATCCGGGTTGGCGCCGGCGCCCAGGCCCTTGGTCACGCCATTGCCCAACTGCAACTGCAGCTTGGCCTGGTTACGATTCAGCGCCTGTGCGTCGGTGTTGATGGCGATGAATTCCACGCCATTCAAGCCCGAGCTGATCATGTGGTCGACCGCGTTGCCGCCGCAGCCGCCCACACCAATCACCTTGATCACTGCATCCTGGGTGTCTACATCCATCAGTTCAAACATGTTGCTCTCCTCTTTTTGCCTAAAACAAAACCACACTCAAAAATCCTTTGGCGTGTTTGCCGTTGATGTGTCGACCACATCCAGCACCACCGCCAAATCCCGTTTCGATGCCGCTCGCTCAGCTCCAGCGCCGCCGCATCAGAAATTCCCCTTGAACCAGCTTTTCATGCGTTCAAAAACATCCTTGAAGTTGCTGCCGGAAAGTTTCTGCGCATCACGGTCGCGCACTTCCAGCCCGGCCATGAGCAGACCCAGACACGTGGCGTAACGCGGATTGCGCATCACATCGGCGAGTCCGCCCCGATAGCGTGGCCAGCCCATGCGTACCGGCATGTGGAACACTTCCTCGCCCAGTTCGACCATGCCCTGCATCGCAGCCGATCCTCCGGTGATGACGATGCCGGATGACAGCAACTCCTCGAAACCGCTGCGGCGCAATTCCGCCTGCACCAGTGAATACAGTTCTTCCATGCGCGGCTCGATGAATTCGGCCAGTGTCTGTCTCGAGAGCGTGCGCGGCGGACGGTCGCCGATGCCGGGGACTTCGATCATGTCGCGCGCATCAGCCAGTTGCCTCAGTGCGCAGCCGTACTGGATCTTGATGTCCTCGGCCTCTTTCGGCGGCGTACGCAGGGCCACCGCGATATCGTTGTTGACCTGGTCGCCGGCCACCGGGATCACGGCGGTATGACGGATGGCGCCGTCGGTGAATACCGCGATATCCGTCGTGCCACCCCCGATATCCACCAGGCACACGCCGAGTTCCCGTTCATCCTCGGTCAGCACCGCCATGGCCGAGGCCAGCGGCTGCAGCACGAGGTCGCTGACTTCCAGGCCGCAACGGCGCACGCACTTGATGATGTTCTGCGCCGCCGACACCGCGCCGGTCACGATGTGCACCTTCACTTCGAGGCGCACCGCACTCATGCCCAGCGGATCGCGCACGTCTTCCTGGCCATCGACGATGAACTCCTGCGGGATGGTGTGCAGGATCTGCTGATCGGTCGGGATATTGACCGCGCGCGCGGTGTCGATCACGCGATCGACGTCCATCTGGCTGATTTCCTTGTCTTTGATGGCGAACATGCCGTGCGAGTTGAAGCTCTTGATGTGGCTGCCGGCGATGCCCGTATACACCTCGCGAATCTTGCAGTCGGCCATCAGCTCGGCTTCTTCCAGCGCGCGCTGGATGGCATTGACCGTGGCTTCGATATTGACCACCACGCCACGCCGCAGGCCGCGCGAGGGGCTGGTGCCCATGCCGATGATCTCGAGCGCGCCCTCATCGTTGATTTCCGAAACGATGCAGACGATCTTGGAGGTGCCGATATCGAGGCCGACGACCAGGTTTTTGGGGTCTCTTGGCTTACTCATGTTGCATAGCGCTCATGTTTCACTCGGTTTTGAAGAAGGGCCGCCGACAGGCCCTGGGGCGGCAAAAGCCGCCGGCACGGCACCGTCGGGCATACGAAAAGCAAAGCCATCCGGATAACGCAAATCAATCGCGATGGGCACAGGCGGCGCCATGTCCCTTGCCGCGGCAAGCGGCTGCGCTACGGCGGGAGCGGCGAACAACCGCGGATACAGCGCAACGAAACGTGCCAGCCGTGCATCGGTTTGATCGCGGCCGAGCGCGAACTGCATACCGTTGTCCAGCCGGATGTGCCAGGACCGGCGTGGCGATAGCGACAGTTCGCTGATGCGCATGCCCAGCGGGGCCAGTGCTGCCTGATGACGACGGTAGGCCGCCACCACTTCGGCGCTGCTGCCCTCCGGCCCTGACAGGCGGGGCAGGCGGGCGGTCAATGCGGCGACAAACACTTCGCCCGACTCGTTGATCAAGGCATCGTCATTCCAGCGCGCCAGCGGCACATGCTCGACGAGCGACACCACCAGGGTGTCGGGCCAGTGACGCTCCACCCGCGCCTCGCGCACCCACGGCAGCTTTTCCAGGCTCGCGCGCACGTGATCAAGGTCGACCGTAAAGAAAGTGCCACGCACCTGACGTTCGGCCACCAGCCGGATTTGCGCTTCCGTGACGTGTGCCGCCGGCGTCTTGATCTGGATGGCCGTCAGCGCAAACCACGACTGCGCCATCACCCAGCTTGCCCCGCCGTAAGCCAGCAGGCCGAGTGCGCCCCAGGTCAGCACGCGGGCAATCTGGGACAGCGGATGAGCGGCAAGCTCGGAAGATGTCACAGCGTTTGCTCCAGAATGGCCACGCACAGTTGATCGAAATCCAGTCCGGCAGCCCGCGCGGCCATCGGCACCAGGCTGTGGTCGGTCATGCCGGGCGAGGTATTCGCTTCCAGCAGATAGGGATTGCCGAGGCTGTCGGTCATGACGTCCACCCGGCCCCAACCGCGTCCGCCAAGCAGGCGGAAGGCATCGAGCGCGAGTTTGCGCATCGTCATTTCCTGAGCTTCCGGAAGGCCGGCCGGGCAGTGGTACTGGGTGTCGTTGCGCAGGTATTTCGCCTCGAAATCGTAAAAGGCCTTCTCTTTGGCGGGCTCCAGCCGGATCAGCGGCAGCGCGACATCGCCCAGGATGCCGACGGTAAATTCATCGCCGTCGATGAAGCGTTCGGCCAGGACCAGCGCGTCGTGTTCGGCCGCGAGTTCATAGGCAGCTTTCAGCGTACCGGGGTCGGTCACCTTGCTCATGCCGATGCTCGACCCTTCGCGTGCGGGCTTGACGAAAATCGGCAGGCCGAGCTTTTTTTCCACCGCGGCAAAATCGCTGGCCGCGGTGAGCATTTCCCAGTCTGCCGTGGGCAATCCGGCCGCGCGCCACAAAAGCTTGGTACGCCACTTGTCCATGCCGAGCGCCGACGCCATGACGCCACTTCCGGTGTAGGGCAATTCCAGCAATTCCAGCGCACCCTGCATGCAGCCGTCTTCGCCATAGCGCCCGTGCAGGGCAATGAAAACGCGATCGAATTCACCGCTGATCAGGTCGCCGAGATTGCGGTTGGCCGGGTCGAATGGATGCGCATCCACCCCCTGCCGCTGCAACGCGGCCAGCACGGCGGCACCGCTGTTGAGCGACACCGGCCGCTCGGCCGAGGTGCCGCCCAGCATCACTGCGACTTTGCCGAATTGACTCACTGCCGTTCTCCAATAATTTGTACTTCGCGAATCAGCCGCACATTGGTGCGCGCCGCCACGCTGTCTTCCACATGCTCGATCAGGCGTTCGATATCGGTTGCCGTGGCCGTCCCCAGGTTGACGATGAAATTGGCGTGCTTGTCCGATACCTGGGCTCCCCCGATACGGAATCCTTTCAGGCCACAGCTCTCGATCAGACGGGCGGCATAATCTCCGGGCGGGTTGCGAAACACCGATCCTGCGTTGGGCAGATTCAGCGGCTGCGCATCGATGCGTTTTTTCAGCAAGGTCTTGATCGTTTCCCGCGAGGCGGCGCCATCACCGCGAGCCAGGCGAAACCAGCCGCCGATAAACCATTCCTGTTGGGCGTCTTTCAACGCCGCATGGCGATAGCCGACCACATACTCCTCCGGTCGCCGCTCGTTCAGCCGGCCCTGACGATCGAGTGTTTCGACCTGCACCAGCTTGTCCCAGGTTTCGCTGCCGTAGCAGCCGGCGTTCATCGCGATCGCCCCGCCTACGGTGCCGGGAATGCCGGCCCAGAATTCGCCGCCGACCAGATCGTGGTTGGCGGCGAAGCGCGCCAGCTTGGGCGAGGCGACGCCCGCCTGCGCATACACCAGGGCGGTGTCGATATCGGCAGGCTCGGGCGGCAGGCCGTGGATGCGGCTCTCGATCGCCAGCCGCTTCAGCACGCCGTGCAACAGGATGATCACGCCGGCCACGCCGCCGTCGCGCACCAGCAGATTGCTGCCCAGCCCCACCATGTAAATGTCTTCATGCGCCGGCACCGAACGCACCAGCCAGGCCAGGTCTTCCAGATCGGCCGGAATGTAGAGGCGCCGGGCGACGCCGCCGGCACGCCACGAGACGTGTTTTTTCATCGGCTCGTTGTAGAGGAAGCGACCGCGCAGCACCGGATCGGCAACGCCGCCCGCCACGTCGACCTCGCTCATGCGGAAGTCATGTCGCATGAGCATCCCCCTGCCCCAAAGCCGGCGCCACCTGACCGATGCTGCCAGCCCCCATCACCAGCACCACATCGCCCGACTGCGCGATATCCCGCACCGCAGCAACAATATCGGCCACGTTCTCCACAAATACCGGCTCGACCTTGCCTGCCACACGCACAGCACGGGAAAGGGCACGGCCATCAGCGGCAACGATCGGTGTTTCGCCTGCGGCATAAACCTCGGTCAGCAACAGCGCGTCGGTTTCCGACAGCACCTTCACAAAATCCTCAAAGCAGTCGCGCGTCCGGGTGTAGCGATGCGGCTGGAACACCAGCACCAGCCGCCGTCCAGGGAAGGCGCCGCGCGCCGCCGCCAGCGTGGCGGCCATTTCCACCGGATGATGACCGTAGTCGTCGACCAGACTGAACTGCCCGCCATCCTTCGCAGGCAGTTCACCGTACCGCTGGAAACGGCGGCCGACACCATGAAATTCGCCGAGCGCCTTGACGATGGCCCCATCGCCTGCCCCCACTTCGGTCGCCACAGCAATCGCTGCCAGCGCATTCAATACGTTGTGCATGCCCGGCTGGTTCAGGGCCACATCGAGGTCGGCCATGCCTTCGCGCTTGACCGTGAAATGCATCAGCCCCTGTTCGAAGCGCGCATCGACCGCACGCACCTGCGCCGTTTCATCAAACCCGTAGGTCGTAATCGGTTTGGTGATGCGCGGCAGGATTTCACGCACGTGCGGGTCGTCGATGCACAGCACGGCCATGCCATAGAAGGGCAGGCGCTGGCAGAAATCGACGAAAGCCGTCTTCAAACGCTCGAAATCATGGTCATAGGTATCCATGTGATCGGCGTCGATGTTGGTGACGATCGCGATCACCGGGGTCAGGTAGAGGAAGGACGCATCGGATTCGTCGGCCTCGGCGACCAGGAAATCACCCCGCCCCAGGCGGGCATTGGTGCCGGCGGCGGTGAGCTTGCCGCCGATGACATAGGTCGGATCCATGCCCGCCTCGCCAAGAATGCTGGCGACCAGGCTGGTGGTGGTGGTCTTGCCATGCGTGCCGGCAATCGCGATGCCCTGCTTGAGCCGCATCAGCTCAGCCAGCATAAGCGCCCGCGGCACGATGGGAATCTTCTTCTCCCGTGCCGCGATCACTTCGGGGTTGCTTTCCTGCACGGCAGTCGAGGTCACGACGACATCGGCGTCGGTGATGTTGTCGGCGACATGACCGCGGTGAACCTGCACCCCCAGGCTGGCGAGCCGCTGGGTGACCGCATTGTCGGCCAGATCGGAGCCGGATACGGCGTAGCCCAGATTGAGCAGGACTTCCGCGATGCCGCTCATGCCAACGCCGCCGACGCCGATGAAATGGATGTGTTTGACGGCGTGCTTCATTGCGCCAGGGCCTCGCAAATATCGGCGACCTGCCGGGTCGCATCAGGTTTGGCGCATGCCAGGGCACGGACGGACATGGCGCCAAGCGTGGCGCGATCGAGCCCAGCGATCAGCGCCGCCAGGCTGTCCGCGCTCAAATCCTTCTGTTGCATCAACCATGCGGCACCGGCCTCGCTGAGAAATTCGGCGTTCCCTGTCTGGTGGTCGTCCACCGCATGGGGGAAGGGCACCAGCACCGCCGGCACGCCGGCACAGGCGAGCTCGGCCACGGTCATCGCGCCGGCCCGGCAGATAGCGAAGTCGCACGCCCGATACTCGGCCGCCATGTCCTCGATGTAGTCGCGCACATCGGCCTCCACCCCGGCAGCCACATAATTCGCGCGCAACACCTCCAGGTGGCGGCGGCCCGACTGGTGCACGATCCGTGGACGCTGTTCCGCAGGCAATCGCCCCAGCGCTTGCGGCACCAGTTCGTTCAGCGCAGTCGCGCCGAGGCTGCCACCGACCACCAGCAGGCGCAGCGGACCGCTACGGCGGGCGCGCTCGTCTGCCGGCACGGCAGCAATGTCCGTGCGCACCGGATTGCCCACCCATTCCGTCACGACCTTGCGGCAGGGGATGGGCTTGTCCTGCGCATGGGTAAAGACTTTCGGGAATGCGGTCAGCACTCGATCCGCCAGGCAGGCCAGTACCCGGTTGGTCAGGCCGCCGACGGAATTCTGCTCATGGATCACCAGCGGCTTGTTGAGCAGGCTTGCCATCATGCCGCCGGGGAAAGCGGTGTAGCCGCCCATGCCCAGCACCACATCGGGACGACGCTTCATCATGGCGCTCAGGCTCTGCACAAAAGCGACCAGCAGCATGGCCGGCATCAGCACTTTGCGCAGCAGTCCCTTGCCGCGCACGCCCCCCATCGACACCCACACCATGTCGATGCCGGCGGCAGGCACGACGCGCGCCTCAAGACCCGCTTTGGTGCCGAGCCAGACGATCTCCCAGCCACGTGCGCGCAGGGCATCGGCTACCGCCAGTGCCGGATAAACGTGACCGCCGGTGCCGCCGGCCATCACCATCAGGGTTCGATTTGCCGAGGCCATCAGAGCGTTTTCCCCCGTCCCATCTGCCGGCTTTCCCAATCGATGCGCAACAGCACGGCAATCGCCAGGCAATTGGCGACGATGCCGCTGCCGCCGAACGACAGGAAAGGCAAGGTCAGGCCCTTGGTCGGCAGCAGACCGACGTTCACGCCCATATTGATCAATGCCTGCACGCCGATCCAGATGCCGATGCCTTGCGCCACCAGCGCACAGAAAGAGCGCTCGAGACGCGCCGCGCGATAACCAATCACGAAAGCTTTGACGATGAGCCAGGCAAACAGGCCGACCACCACGGCAACGCCGATGAAGCCGAATTCCTCGGCAATCACGGCCAGCAGAAAATCGGTGTGTGCTTCCGGCAGATAAAACAGTTTCTCGACACTGCCGCCCAACCCCAGGCCGAACCATTCGCCACGACCGAAGGCAATCAAGGCATGCGACAGCTGATAGCCCTTGCCGTAAGGGTCGGCAAACGGATCCATGAAACCGAGGATGCGCTGCATCCGGTATTCCGAGGTAAAGATCAGCAGCGCAAACCCAATCATCAGCACCACCACCAGCCCGGCAAACACCCGCCAGTTGAGGCCGCCCAGGAACAGGATGCCCATCGCGATCGAGACGATCACCACGAAGGCCCCGAAATCCGGCTCGCGCAGCAGCAGCCCCCCGGCCAGGATCATCACGGCCGCCATCGGCAGGAAGCCTTTGCGGAAGTTGTGCATGAAAGCCGCCTTGCGCGTGGTGTAGTCGGCGGCATAGAGCACAGCCAGAAACTTCATCAGCTCCGACGGCTGCAGGTTGGCAAAGCCAAGCGGAATCCAGCGACGGCTGCCATTGACCTCTCGACCAATGCCGGGAATCAGCACCACCACCAGCAGCAGCAGGCCGACCAAAAAGAGATAGGGCGCACCCTGTTGCCACACCCGCATGGGCAGCTGGAATGCAGCCACGCCCACGCCGATGCCGATGGTGATGAAGAGGCTCTGACGGATCAGATAATATTCGCCGTTATGCCCGCTGTAGCGGGCCGCTTCCGCGATCGCAAGCGAAGCGGAATACACCATGACCAGACCGAGCGCCAACAAGCCAAGTGTCAGCCATAGCAGGCTGAAATCAAGTTCGGCACGGGGTTGCGGAGCGCGCGCAGTGTAAAACATCAGCCCGCCGCCCTTTCTGCCTGCAGCCTGTTCACGGCATCGATGAACACTTCGGCGCGATGGCTATAGTTGCGGAACATGTCGAAACTGGCGCAGGCGGGCGACAGCAGCACGGCATCGCCGGGGCGAGCCAGACGCTGAGCCTGTTCGACGGCAGCCGGCAAACTGGCGGCCGCATGCGTTTCGATGCGGCTGCCATCGAGGGCCGCCGCAATTAGCGGCGCATCACGACCGATCAGCAATACCGCACGGGCGTTGGCCATGACCGCGGCCTTGAGCGGGCCGAAGTCCTGCCCCTTGCCGTCGCCCCCCAGGATCACCACGGCTTTTTGATTTCCCATGCCGTAGAGCGCAGCTTCGGTCGCTCCCACATTGGTGCCCTTGGAGTCGTCGTAATAGGTCACGCCGTTGATTTCTGCGATCTTTTCCACCCGGTGCGGCAGGCCCTTGAAATGTTTCAGCCCCTCAAGCAGCGCCTCCATCGGCAGATCCAGCGCACGGGTCAGCGCCAATGCGGCCAATGCGTTGGCGGCATTGTGCAGACCCGCCACCGGCAGCGCCGCCACCGGCATGAGCCGGTCATTGCCGCAACACAATTCGGTTTCGCACAAGCCAAAACTTTCATTGTCCGGATTACGGCCAAGACCAAAGCTGATGACATGCCGGTCCGGCAATGCCATTGCCAGGCTGCGCGAATCATCCCGATTCAGCACCTGCACGCCGTCTCCACTAAAAACCCTCGCCTTAGCCGCCGCATAGGCCGCCATGTCGGCATAGCGATCCATGTGGTCTTCCGACAGATTGAGCACCGTGGCGGCATCGGCGTTGAGGCTGGACGTCGTTTCGAGCTGGAAGCTGGACAGTTCAAGCACCCACACCTGAGGCCCAGGCATGGCGCCCCGCTCGATTTCCAGCAGGGCATCCAGCACCGGCAGGCCGATGTTGCCGGCCACGCAAGTGACCCGCCCCGCCGCGCGACACATGTCGCCACACATGGCTGTAACCGTGCTTTTGCCGTTGCTGCCGGTTATCGCGATGACCCGCATCGGATGCGCCTGTTGTGAATTGAGTACGGCAATGGCGCGGGCGAACAGCTCGACATCGCCCACGACCTCAACGCCGGCGGCCACCGCACGCGCCACGGCCGGATCGGCCAGGGGCACGCCCGGGCTCACCACCAGCAGATCGGCCGCCGTCAGCCGCGCATCGTCGAATGGCCCTGTATGGAGCGACACCTGCGGCAACAACTCGGCGAGCCGTTGCGCATGCGGCGGCGCGGTCCGGCTGTCAGCCACGCTCACGTTCGCGCCGCGCGCAACCAGCCAGCGCGCGCACGACAATCCGGTATCGCCCAGGCCGAGCACCAGGACGTTTTTGCCGAAGAGCTTGATCCGATCGAAATTCATCTCAGTTTCAGGCTCGACAGGNNCATGCTGATGATCCAGAAACGCACGGGCAGGTTCTGGTGTCGCCATAACGTGCCGGCTGCGCCGGCACATGAGTCTCCCCCGAACCTTCCCGTGATGCGTTTCATCCTGGTTGCGCTCATCTCAGTTTCAGGCTCGACAGG
>DILD01000054.1:16223-40968 GCA_002424845.1 Thiobacillus denitrificans
TCCAGAAACGCACCACCACCTGGTTCTCTTTCCAGCCCTTGAGCTCGTAGTGGTGATGAATCGGCGCCATGCGGAAGACACGCTTGCCGGTGAGCTTGAACGAGGCAACCTGCACCATCACCGACAGGGTTTCCACCACGAACACGCCGCACATGATGAAGAGCACGATTTCCTGGCGCACGATGACCGCGACCACGCCGAGCGCGGCGCCCAGCGCCAGCGCACCGACGTCGCCCATGAAAACTTCGGCCGGGTAGGCGTTGAACCACAGGAAGGCCAAGCCCGCGCCGGCCATGGCGGCGCAGAAGATCGCCAGTTCGCCGGCGCCGGGCACGAAGGGCACGCCCAGATATTTGGAGAACACGGCATTGCCGGCAACGTAGGCGAAGAGCGCCAGCGCGGACGCCACCATCACCGTCGGCAGGATCGCCAGACCGTCGAGACCGTCGGTCAGGTTGACCGCGTTACTGGAACCTACGATGACGAAATAGGCGAGCGCGATGAAGGCCGCGGCCGACAGGGTCAGCGTGGCGTGCTTGAGGAAGGGAATGATGAGTTCGGTGTGCGCCGGCAGGCTGGCGGTCTGCCACAGATACACCGCGACCGCGAGGCCGATCACCGACTGCCAGAAATACTTCCAGCGCGAGGGCAGGCCGCGCGAATTCTTCTCGACCACCTTGCGCCAGTCGTCGACCCATCCGATGACGCCGAAGCCGACCAGCGTAAGCAGCGCCACCCAGACGTAATCGTTGGACAGGTCCGCCCACAGCAGGGTGGTGATGGTGACCGACACCAGGATCAGCGCGCCCCCCATGGTCGGCGTGCCGGCTTTGACCAGATGCGTCTGCGGGCCGTCGCTGCGCACCGACTGCCCGATTTTCAGCGCCGCGAGCTTGCGGATCACGGCAGGGCCGACGATGAAGGAAATCGTCAGCGCAGTGAGCGTGGCCATGACCGCGCGCAGCGTCAGGTAATTGAAGACGTTGAAGGCCCGGATGTCCTCGCCCAGTTGTTGAAACAGCCACAAGAGCATGTCAGTGTTCCTCGCACCCGGGCCGCGAGGCCGCCAGGTCTTCCATAAAGCTGTTGACCACGCGCTCCATCTGCATGAAGCGCGACCCCTTCACCAGCACGGTGGTGTCGGGCGTCAGTTCGTTTTCAAGTTCGGCGAGCAGTTCCTGGATGCGTTCGAAGTGCATCGCGCCCGCCCCGAATACGCCGGCCGTCTCTTTCGTCAGCTCGCCCAGCGCCAGCAACCTGTCGATACCGGCGGCCCGTGCTACCAGGCCGATCTGCGCATGCAGGGCGAGCGCGTCCGAGCCCAGCTCGCCCATGTCGCCCAGCACCAGAATCTTCTTCCCGGATTGCTGCGCCAAAACCGTCAGCGCGGCCTTCACCGAATCAGGATTGGCGTTGTAGGTGTCGTCAATGAAGGTGCTGCCATGCAAGGCGGGCTTTTTCTGCAAACGCCCCTTGACCCCGGTAAAGGCGGAGAGTCCGGCGACCATGCTTCGATGGCTGACATCAAGCGCGAAAGCGGCCGTCGCTGCGGCAAGCGCGTTCATCACGTTGTGCTTTCCCGGTACCCTCAGCGCTATCTTGAGTTCCGCATGGGGCAAATTCAGGGTCAGCGCCGAACCATACGCATCGGGAACAAACTGCCCGCGCACCACAGCCGTCTGTTCCAGCCCGAAATCGAGCACCACGCGTTTCGCATTGGCCTCGCGCCAAATCCAGGCGTGGTCATCATCGGCGTTGAATACGGCAATGCCGGCATCCGACAGCCCGTTGAATATTTCGCCCTTGGCGCGCGCGATGGCCTCGACCGAACCGAGGTAGCCGATATGCGCGGTCAGCGCGTTATTGACCACAGCCACGCTCGGCCGGGCCAGCCGCGACAGATAGTCGATCTCGCCGGCATGATTCATGCCCATCTCCAGCACGGCGAACTGGTGCGTCGCGCGCAGGCGCAACAGCATCAGTGGCAAACCGATGTCATTGTTGAGATTGCCTTCGGTATGCAGGACGGTCGCCTCCCCCCCCGTTTCCTCTTGCAGAATCGCCGCCAGCATTTCCTTGACCGTGGTCTTGCCATTGCTTCCGGTGATGGCAACGATCGGGATTGCGAAGCGCTGACGCCAGGCTGCGGCGAGCCGGCCGAGTGCGAGACGGGTATCGTCGACCCGGATGGCCGCGACAATGTCGGGGGCCTGTTCGGCATCCAGCACCACGCCGGCCGCCCCCTGCGCCAGCGCCTGACTGGCAAACTTTCCGCCGTCGAATTTTTCACCGCGCAGCGCGATGAACAAGTCGCCCGGCTGGATTTTTCGGCTGTCGGTCGAGACGCGCAACACCTCGGCATCGGCTCCCGCGAACGGCACCCCCAGCATGACGGCGGCTTCGGACAATCGCATCATGCCCATGCCTCCAGCGCTTTCCGCGCCACCGCCACATCGGAGAACGGCAGTCGTTCACCGGCCATCTCCTGGTAATCCTCATGACCCTTGCCGGCAACCAGCACCACATCCCCCTGATGCGCGCCGCCAATCGCTTCGAAAATGGCACGTGCACGGTCAGGTTCGATACGTGCCTTGCCGTCGACCCCCGCGAGAATGTCGTCGATGATGTCGCGCGGTTCTTCATGGCGCGGGTTGTCGCTGGTTACCCAGACCTCGTCGGCCCCCTGGACAGCCGCTTGCCCCATCAGCGGGCGCTTGCCCTTGTCGCGGTTGCCGCCGCAGCCGAAGACGCAGATGAGGCGCCCGCCGCTGACGATCTCGCGCAGGGTGGCGAGCACCTTTTCCAATGCATCAGGCGTATGGGCGTAATCCACCACCACCAGCGGATGCGCGCCGCCCCCAAATGTCTGCATGCGTCCGGGCGGTGGCGTGATATGCGCCAGCGCCCGGCAGGCTTCATCCAGCTTCACATCCGAAACCAGCAGCGTGGTGAGCACCGCCAGCAGATTGGCGGCGTTGAAGCGGCCCAGCAAGGGCGCATTGATTTCGGCCTGCCCCCAGTCGGTTCGCACCGCGAGATGCAGTCCAGCCTGCGACAGATTCAGTTTTTCACCGATCACGGCCCCGCGCTGAAAACCATAACCGGCAATGCGCGCTGACCGCATGGCGTTTTCCAGGCGCTGGCCGAAAGCGTCATCGACGTTCAGCACCCCCCACGCCAGGCCGGGCCAGTCGAACAACCGCGCCTTGGCGCCGGCATAGCTGTCCATGTCGCCGTGATAATCGAGATGATCGCGCGACAGATTGGTCAGTACCGCAATATTGAATGACGTGCCATTGACACGCCCTTGCGCGAGCCCATGCGAAGACACTTCCATCGCGCATGCGGTCGCGCCCTGCCGCCGGTAAAGTGCGAGACGCTGCTGCAGTTCGATGGCATCGGGCGTGGTATTGAGCGTGGGCGTGAGTGCATCGGGGAAACCGTTCCCCACGGTGCCGACAACGGCGGTTTTACGCCCCAGTTGCGAGAATGCCTGCGCAATCCAGTGCGCCACCGAGGTTTTGCCATTGGTGCCCGTGATGCCGATCATGTGCAGCGCACGCGAAGGGTCGCCATACACCTGAGCGGCAATTTCACCGATGCGAACTTTCAAGCCGGCCACGCCCGCATTGGGCGTGATGAGCGCCGGATCCCATTGATAGTGATCCGCTTCCCACAGCACGCCGTCGACACGCTGGGCCACGGCCTGGGGAATGAAGTTGCGGCCATCGCGCGACTCGCCCGGATAAGCGGCGAACACGGTACCGGACACAGCCCTGCGGCTGTCGCTGACAAGCTCGCCGACCTTGACGCCGAGCCGCTCCAGGATGTGCAGCACGGACTCCTGCGCGGTCGAGGGCGCAGCAACCGAAGGGGCCTGACGCGCCATTACGCCCCCCCTCCCGCGCGCGCCGCATCTTGCGTCAGCCGGGTTGCCGTTTCCGGCGCATCGGGCGGCAACGCCAGCTGGCGCAGGCTGGCGGCCATGACCTGGGCGAACACCGGCCCGGCCACGCTGCCGCCGTAATACACGCCGCCGGACGGCTCGTCGATGATGACGCCGATGATGAGACGCGGATTCGACGCAGGCGCCATCCCGACGAATGAAGACAAATAACGATCCGGGGCATAGCGGCCATCAACCAGCTTGTGCGCGGTGCCGGTCTTGCCGGCCACGCGATAACCCGGCACCCGCGTGCGCTGGCCGGTGCCGCCTTCCTGCGTCACCGCCTCCATCATGGCGCGGACTTCCCGAGCCACGGCCGCCGAAAACACCCGCTCCCCCACGATTTCCTGCGGCTCGCGTTTCAGGAACGAGAGCGGCATCACTTCGCCATCGTTGGCAAAGGCCATATAGGCACGGCTCAGTTGCAGCAGGCTGACCGACAAGCCATAGCCATAGGCCATGGTGGCGTGTTCGACCGGCTTCCAGTTGGCCGCATCGCGCAGGCGGCCGGCGGTTTCACCGGGGAATCCCGACCCCGGCAACTCGCCGAAACCGGAACGATGCAGCACCTCCCAGTATTGCTGCGGGGTGAGCGACATCGCCAGCTTGACCGCGCCGACGTTGCTCGATTTCTGGATGATTTCGCTGACCGTCATCCGCGGATGCGGATGAACATCGCGCACCACCTTGCTTCCGACAAGCCAGGTTTCCGGCGTGTCGATCACACTGCCGGGATGGTACAGACCACGCTCCAGAACCGCCGCCGCCACGAAAGGCTTGATGGTGGATCCCGGCTCGAAAATATCGATCACCGCCCGATTGCGCATCGGCCCCGGCTGATAGTCGCGGCGATTGTTGGGATTGAAAACAGGCTGGTTGGCCAGCGCGAGAATCTCGCCGGTCTTGGCATCGAGCACCACCACGCTGCCGCCCTTGGCCTTGTGCGTGGCGATCGCCGCCGCCAGCTCGCGATGCGCCAGATACTGGATATTGAGATCGAGCGATAAAGCCAGATTGCCGCCCTGCTGGGCAATCTTGATCGGCGCAAGATCGCGGATGGTATTGCCGCGGCGGTCGCGCATGATCTGGCGGTGCCCTTCCCGGCCGGCCAGCCACTCCTGATAAGCCCGCTCGACGCCTTCCTGCCCCAGGTCGTCGACATTGGTGAAGCCCACCACATGGGCGGCCACCTCGCCTGCCGGATAATAGCGGCGGAACTCGCGCCGCAGATACAGGCCCGGCACGCCCATGGCTGCAATCCTGGCCGCCTGTTCGGGCCTGACCGGACGCCTCACGCTGAACTCGCCGCGTGTTTTGCGGGCCAGCGTTTTTTTGAGTTCCTGCGATGAAACGCCAAGCACCCTGGCCAATTGCGCATGCTGCTCATCGGACAGTTTGAGCTCGGCCGGGCGCGCCCACAGCGATTCGACGGGTGTGCTGATCGCCAGCAACTGTCCGTGACGGTCGGTGACCTGCCCTCGATGCGCCGGCAGGGTGAGGTTGCGATTGGCGACCGCATTGCCTTTGCCCTGCAGGTAATCAGTGTTGAGCCCCTGCAAATAGAACGCGCGCCCGGCCACCACCACCAGCCCGGCCAGCAGCAATCCTCCCACCGTCGCCATGCGCCAGGGGGCCAGATTGATATCAAGCAGTTTTTTCGAGTGGTAGTTCATGGCGTGGCCGCCAGCGTTTCGATGTGCACCCGGTCATGCGGCGGGGCAATCAGCCCGAGCCGGGTGCGTGCCAGCGAATCCACCCGTGCCGGATTGGCCCAGGTGCTCTGCTCAAGCTGAAGCTGCCCCCACTGCTCGTCCAGAGCATGGGCCTGTTTTTTCAGGCGCTCCAATTCCACAAAATAGGTCCGCGAACGATGCTGGGCCTGGATCACCGCCAGCGCGCACACGATCAGCAGCAGTGCCAGAACGACATTCAGACGGTTCATGCTGCCCCATCCCCCGCACGCTCGGCCACCCGCAACACCGCACTGCGCGCCCGCGGATTGGCAGCAACCTCGGCGTCCGTAGCATGACGGGCTCGGCCCACCAGCTTCAGACGCCCCGGCTTCAGCATGGCGGCCGGAATAGGCAGGCGACGCGGCGCCTGCTCGCCCAGCGCCTCGTCGCGCATGAAGCGTTTGACGATGCGGTCTTCCAGCGAATGAAAACTGATGACCGCGAGTCGGCCACCAGATTGCAGTTTGTCGACGCACTGCGGCAGCACGGCACTCAGTTCTTCCAGTTCGCGGTTGAGATAAATCCGTATAGCCTGGAAGCTGCGGGTCGCCGGGTGCTGCCCCGGCTCGCGCTTCTTGACTGTTGCTGCGATGAGGCCCGCCAGCTGCCCGGTGCTGCGGATGGCTTTTTCTTGGCGTGCCGCAACAATCGCGCGCGCAATCGATTTAGCAAACCGCTCTTCCCCATAGGTACGGATGATTTCACTGATCTCTCCTTCTTCCGCCGTCGCCAGCCAGTCGGCAGCCGACATCCCGCTTCCCGGGTCCATGCGCATGTCGAGCGGCGCATCGAAGCGGAAGCTGAATCCGCGCGTGGCATCGTCGAGCTGTGGCGACGACACCCCGATATCCAGCAAAATTCCGTCCACCCGCATCACGCCCAACTGATCAAGCACCGCGCCCAGGCGCGAAAACGCGCTTTGCACCAGGGTCAGCCGTGCGTCTTGCAACAGCGCGCCGGCGCGAATGGCATCGGGATCGCGATCCAGCGCGATCAGCCGGCCAGCCGGCCCCAGCTGCGCCAGAATCAGCCGGCTGTGGCCGCCGCGCCCGAACGTGGCATCGACATACACGCCGTCGGGTCTGATTTCCAGCGCCGCCACCGCCTCCTGCGCCAGTACCGGCACATGGGCGGTCTCCATCACAACGTAAAACCTTCCAGTTCGGGCGGCAGCACATCGTCGCTGAACGTCAGCGCCTGCGACACCTGCGCTTCCCAGCGCGCCTCATTCCATAACTCCACTTTGCCGCCCTGCCCCACCATCACCACGCTTTTATCCAGCTCGGCAAACTTGCGCAGCATGGGCGGCAGCAGCACACGACCCGCGCTGTCCATGTCCATGTCATGGGCATAACCGACAAGCAATTGCTTGAGACTGCGGGTACGGGGATTGAAGTCGGACAGGCCGTTGAGCTTTTTCTCGATCGGCTCCCACTCGGGCAAGGGATAGAGCAGCAGGCACTGGCTGGGGTCCGCGGTAATCACCACACGCCCCCCGCCATTCACCAGCAGGGCGTCACGATAGCGCGCCGGCACGACAAGCCGGTTCTTGCTATCCAGACTGACTGTAGCGACACCCCGAAACATGCTTCCCCCATTATTGATTTGGTATCTTTGGCGGAGCGGATTCTCCCACAACTTCCCACCAATCACCACTGACACCCACTATAGGGGATAGTTTTGACAGGGTCAAGCAGGCAAACGTAAAAAAACCCCTATGCCTCAAGGACTTAGGGGTGGTTTTGGGTTGTGGATAAGTTTCTGGGAAAACCGTGGCTTAGCGGATAATTCTGTTTGTTTTTTTAGGTAAAAACGCTAAGTCATTGAATTGCATAATAAGTGGAAAAGTCGATCGATAAGCCGGGTTCTGTCGTGGACAACCATTCCTCTAGGCCGGTCATTGCTGACCGGCTCCAGCCACCTACCCGCAGACTCAGCGAGCCGCTTCATCGCCTGCCTATTTGGTGTTGCTCCGGATGGAGGTTACCGCGTTTCACCGTAACTTAATACGCTCGTCTCTGTGGCCCTATTCCTCGCCTCGCGGCGTCCGGCCGTTAGCCGGCATCCTGCTCTGTGGAGCCCGGACTTTCCTCTCCCATTTGCATGGCAGCGGTTGTCTGATCGGCTTTCCCATCGGAATTATAAAGCCTTTACCCGATCAACGCGGGCCGTCCCTGCGCGCATCCCGCGCCCATCCCTCACCGGGCCTGACGCCGGCTGCGATCCGCCCATACCGCCGCCTCGACTCGCGAGCGCAGGTTGAGCTTCTTCAACAGGTGCTTGACGTGGACTTTGACCGTCCCCTCGGCAATCCCCATGTCACGAGCGATCAGCTTGTTGCTCTTGCCCTCCGCGAGATGGTCCAGAATCCGGCTTTCCTGCTCGGTCAACCCGGCTTCGGCCAGGCTGACGGGACGACTCTTCTCACGCAGTGAAACGACCAATAGCTGGGTCAGCCGTTCGCTGATGGTGATCTTGCCGCGCGCCGCCTCGGCCAGTTGCCGCATCAGGTCTTCCGGCTCCATGTCCTTCAGCAGGTAACCATCGGCGCCGGCCTGCAGGGCCGCCATCAGGTCTTCCGCCTGATCCGACACGGTCAGCATGATGATGCGCGAATCGAGTCCGGCATCTTTCAGCGTTTTCAGCACTTCGACGCCGCTCATGTCCTTCATGTTGAGATCGAGCAGGATCATGTCCGGCTGCAAGTGGTGTGCAAGCCGGATGCCCTCCTGGCCGCTGGGGGCCTCGCCGACAAACCTGAATTCCGGCACGGCCTGGATCAACTGGATCACGCCTTTCCGGAACAGCGGGTGATCGTCGACGATGAGAATGGTCTGGGGCTCTGCCGAGTTCATGGGATTTGCGTAAGGCCGACAGGTTGAACAGGGCGCACGGCATCGCTTCGGATGCTCGGCATGAAGTGTAGCGTCACACGAGCGCCCGACGCGGGCAGATTCTCGACCGTCAACTGGCCACCCAGATTCCTGGCGCGCTCTTCCATGATGGTCATGCCGTAATGATGAGCGCCGGCGGCCTGGTGGATGCCGACGCCATCGTCGGTGACGGTCGCCGATACCGAGCCGTCGTCGAGGCACATCACCTTGACCTCGGCCTGATGCGCCCGGGCGTGGTTAAGCACATTGGACAAAGCCTCGCGCACAATCTGCAGGGCATGGATTTCCTCGTTGGCAGTCAGCGTGCAACCGGTCAAATGCACATCCAGCGTGACCGGAATGCCGCCGCGGTTGGAAAATTCGATCACCGTGGTTTGCAGCGCGGCGGCCAGCCCCTCGCCTTCGATGCGCAACCGGAACGTGGACAGCAGTTCGCGCAGCTGGCGATAAGCGCTGTTCAGCCCCTCGCGCAACTCCTCCAGCACCTCCCTCGCCTCGCCGCCACGCTGCGGATCATCCACCAGCGGCTTCAGGCGGCTCACCTGGATTTTCATGTAGGCAAGCGACTGTGCCAGCGAATCGTGCAAATCGCGCGCCAGCGCCGCGCGCTCTTCCAGCAAGGACAGCCGCCGGTTCTGCTCGCTGCGCCGCGCCGTGCCGATGGCGATACCGATATGCCTCGACAGCGCCTCCAGCAACTGGGTCTGCCAGACCGCCAAGGCCTTGCCCGGCGGCATTTCGAGTTGCAGCACACCGTAATGGTGCTCATTGTCGGACAACGGCAACGATAGCACCCGCACACCGTTTTCCAGTGCATGCACCGACAGCGTACGGTTCGCCAGGCAGGCCTCGCAGCGGGCAAGCGCGCAGACATTCACGTCGCCGCGCTCGGGATCCAGCGTGGTGGCGATCACGCGGGCACGATCCTCGCCGACCTCGACCAGACAGGCCAGCCCGCGCCCCACGCCCAGCACGTTTTCCAGGTCTTTCAACAGAATGGCATAGGTGTCGTGCGCCACCGGCCCGTTGTAGAGCCGGGCGATGGAGTGATAGAGCAGTTCCAGCGAACGGTTGGCAATGGTGAGTTCGGCGGTTTTCTCCTCCACCCGCGCTTCCAGATTCTGGTACAGCTTGGAAAGGTCGACAGCCATGTGGTTGAAGGCCTGTCCCAGCCGCCCGATTTCGTCTTCCCCGGTGAGATCGGTGCGCACCGCGAGATTGCCCTGGCCGATCTGATCGGTCAGTTGCAGCAAACCCCGCAGGGGGTGGACCAGGATGTGGTTGACCAGATAGATGGACAGGATCACCACCAGCAGAGTGGCAATGACCGATGCGCCAAGAATGACGCGCATGACCAGGATTTTCGCTTCGGCGGCTTCCTCGATCAGTTTGACCAGATCATTGATGTGGCCGACAAATTCAGGGATGTCATCCAGAACCGCCCCGGCAGACGCAGCCGGCAAATCGAGCAGGCCGGGCCTGATTTGTGTTCGCCAACTACCTTCCACCTGCTGATAAACCTGCCTGAGCAGGGTGGTTTCATCATCCGGCAACACGGCCAGAATGGGGGGCGCCTTCAGATCATGTTCAAACCGGATGATGGCTTCTTCCAGACTCTGCCGCGTTTCGGAGGCCGGCTCCTGTTGAAGGCGCTGATAAATCGATGCCATGCGCCAGCTCTGCATGCGCAAACTGCCCGCTACGTTGATCGCCAGGCCGCTGCCTTGTGTGGTTTCCGCCACCATCCATGAGGTGGACATGCTGGCCACCGCCAGCACCGTGATGGCGACGAACATGCCCCCCAGACGCACCAGCAAGGAATTCTGCAGTTTATTGAACGCCGGACGGATCACCCGATTTCCTCCCCCTGCATCAAGCAGTCATTGCCACGCTGCAAGGGTAATACACCCTTTATTCAGCCTGGCGGATAAAAGGGTATACCTCTTCTGTGCCAGCGCCCCGCCGTCAGGTAGAGACGCCCATAAATTCATAATAAAAACAAACGTCTGCCCAATACCCCCGCTACCTATTCAGAGGTATTCGGACCGCATTTCACACCGAATCACCCCCTAGGAACAAGGGTTTCGATGGCGTAAAAACACCCTGAAGTCTTTTTATCCTGCGACCCGCGCAAGGGGTGGATTATGGCAACGCAACACTACAAGGCATGGTCGGTCGTCATCATGAGCACGCTGGCGTTCACGGTGTGCTTCATGATCTGGATGATGTTCGCCGTCATCGGCGTTCCCATCAAGCAGCAGCTGGGCCTGAACGAAACCCAGTTCGGCATCCTGATCGCCACACCGGTGCTGACCGGTTCCCTGATCCGCGTCCCGCTGGGGATGTGGACCGACAAATTCGGCGGGCGCATCGTGTTCTTCATCCTGATGCTCACCACGGTCATTCCGATCTGGATGATCTCGTGGGCCACGGAATTCTGGCATTTCCTGGTGACCGGGCTGTTCGTCGGCATGGCGGGCGGCTCGTTCACCGTCGGCATCGCCTATTGCGCCCGCTGGTTCCCCAAGCAGCGGCAGGGCCTGGCGATGGGCATTTTCGGCGCCGGCAACACCGGGGCGGCCGTCACCAAACTGCTCGCGCCCATCATCGTGATCGGCTACGGCTGGACAATGGTGCCGAAGGTGTACGCGGTGCTGATGCTGGTGACCGCCATCGTGTTCTGGTTCTTCACCTACAGCGAGCCCAGTCACAAGGTCGGCAAGCACGTCACCATCCGCGAGCAGTTGGCCGCCTTCAAGGACCCGAAGGTATGGCGCTACAGCCAGTACTACTCGATCGTGTTCGGCGGTTACGTGGCGCTGGCGCTGTGGATGACCAAATATTACGTCAGCGAATACGGCTTCGACCTCCAGACCGCCGCCTTGCTGGCTGCCGCCTTCAGCATCCCGGGCGGGCTGTTGCGGGCAATCGGCGGCCACTTCTCCGACAAGTTCGGCGCCCACACCATCACCTGGTGGGTGCTGTGGGTTTCACTGGTCTGCCTGTTCTTCCTGTCCTACCCGCAGAGCAACATCACCATCCAGACCGTCGACGGCTCGATGACTTTCCATTTCGGCCTGGACGCGACGATGTTCACCATCATCATGTTCACGCTGGGCATGGCCTTCGCCATCGGCAAGGCCTCGGTCTTCAAATACATCTCGGACGACTACCCCGACAACATCGGCGTGATTTCCGGCGTGGTCGGGCTCGCCGGCGGCCTGGGCGGCTTCGTCATGCCGATCATGTTCGGTGCGCTGGTCGACCTGACCGGCATCCGTTCCTCCGCCTTCATGCTGATGTTCGGCGTGGTGTGGGTGTCGCTGATGTGGATGTACTGGACGGAAGTGCGTCCGATGGATGCGGCCCGGGAACTGAAGCGGCTCAAAGCGGCAGACCTGATGGAGTAGCAAAGCCCGGACCGGGCGATGCCCGGCTCCGTTGGTCAACTTACAAGGGGAATACACCATGCCTACCAATATCAAGGAATGGAATCCGGAGGACCCGACCTTCTGGGAAACGACCGGCAAGAAGATTGCCTATCGCAACCTGTGGATTTCGGTGCCGGCCCTGCTGTGCGGCTTCGCCGTGTGGCTGATGTGGGGCATCATCAGCGTGCAGATGCTCAATCTGGGCTTTCCGTTCACCAAGGAAGAGCTGTTCACGCTGACCGCGATTTCCGGCCTGGCCGGGGCGACGATGCGCATTCCGTCCTCCTTCTTCATCCGGCTCGCGGGCGGGCGCAACGTCATCTTCCTCACCACCGCCATGCTGCTGGCACCGGCCATCGGCACGGGCATCGTCCTGCAGCATCCCGACTGGCCCTTGTGGACGTTTCAGCTGATGGCACTGTGGTCGGGCGTCGGCGGCGGCAACTTCGCCAGTTCGATGTCCAACATTTCCACCTTCTTCCCCAAGCGCCTGCAGGGCACGGCGCTCGGTCTCAACGCGGGCCTGGGCAATTTCGGCGTCACCACCATGCAAATCATCATCCCGCTGGTGATGACGGTCAGCGTGTTCGGCGCACTGGGCGGGGACTCGATGACGCTGGTCAAGGACAGCGGCTGGATCCTCGGCAAGATCACCGCCGGCACCGAAACCTTCATCCAGAACGCCGGCTTCGCCTGGGTGCTGTCGCTGGTGCCGCTCGCCGTCATCGCCTGGTTCGGCATGAACAATCTGCAGCCGGTCTCGCCCGATGCCGGCAATACCCTGGCCGCCTTCATCAAGGTCACTTGGCTCTACACCCTCGCTTTCATTCCCGCCATCGTCGGCCTCTACCTCTACCTGCCGGCGCCCACCGGGCTCGGCCTGCTCAATATGTGGGTGGCCATGCCGCTCATCATCGTCAGCACGCTGCTGGTCATGAAGCTGGCCGCCTTCGGTGCGATGAAGGAAAACATCAGCAAGCAGTTCGCGATTTTCAGCAACAAGCACACCTGGTCGATGACCGCGCTCTACGTCGTCACCTTCGGCTCCTTCATCGGTTTCTCGATGGCGTTGCCGCTGTCGATCACGGTCATCTTCGGCGAGCAGCACATTCTCGACCCGGTGACCGGCCTGATGAGCCACATCAAGAACCCCAACGCACCCTCCGCGCTGCAATACGCCTGGATCGGTCCCTTCGTCGGCGCGCTGATCCGGCCGGTGGGCGGCTGGATTTCGGACAAGCTCGGCGGCTCCATCGTCACCCAGGTCATTTCGACGGTCATGGTCGCAGCGTCCGCCTACGCCGGCTGGATCATGATGCAGGCCTACCAGTCGGCCACGCCCGAGATTTACTTCACCCAGTTCATCGTCACCTTCGTCGTGCTGTTCGCGGCCACCGGCATCGGCAACGGCTCCACTTTCCGCACCGTCGGCGTCATCTTCGACCGCGTTCAGGCCGGGCCGGTGCTGGGCTGGACCTCGGCGGTGGCCGCCTACGGCGCCTTCATCGCCCCGGTGGTGATCGGCGAACAGATCAAGGCCGGCACCCCGCAAAACGCCATGTACGGATTCGCCATCTTCTACGCCCTGTGCCTGGTGCTGAACTGGTGGTTCTACCTGCGCAAGGGCGCCTATATCAAGAACCCGTGAGCGGAGAGTGGTGAGCCGAGAGCGGAAAAACCGCAGCCTCACTCACCGCCAATCACCCACGGCTAACCGCAAGCGACTGTAAGGAGCAACGCAATGAGTCACTTCATCGACCGACTGACCTTCTTCAAGAAGACCGTTTCCGAGTTTTCCAACGGCCACGGCGCCGTCAGCAACGAAGACCGCAGCTGGGAAAACGCCTATCGCAGCCGCTGGCAGGCGGACAAGGTGGTGCGTTCCACCCACGGGGTGAACTGCACCGGGTCGTGCAGCTGGCGCATTTTCGTCAAGAACGGTCTGATCACCTGGGAAATCCAGCAGACCGATTACCCGCGCACCCGCCCCGATCTGCCCAACCATGAACCGCGAGGCTGTCCACGCGGTGCCAGCTACTCCTGGTATGTGTATTCGGCGCAGCGCGTGAAATACCCGCTGATCCGCGGCCGCCTGATGGAAATGTGGCGCGAGGCGAGGAAGTCGATGGACCCGGTGGAAGCCTGGCGCTCGATCAGCCAGGATCCGGTGAAGGCCAAGCGCTACAAGTCGATCCGCGGCCAGGGCGGCTTCGTGCGCGCCAAGTGGGACGAGGTGACGGAAATGATCGCCGCCGCCAACGTCACCACCATCAAGGACTTCGGCCCCGACCGCATCTACGGTTTCTCGCCGATTCCAGCGATGTCGATGGTCAGCTATGCGGCCGGTTCGCGCTATATGTCGCTGATCGGCGGGGTGTGCGGCTCGTTCTACGACTGGTACTGCGACCTGCCGCCCTCCAGCCCGCAGGTGTGGGGCGAGCAGACCGACGTGCCGGAATCGGCCGACTGGTACAACTCGACCTATCTGATGGTGTGGGGCTCCAACGTGCCGCAGACGCGCACCCCCGACGCTCACTTCTACACTGAGGTGCGCTACAAGGGCACCAAGACCGTAGCGGTATCGAGCGACTTCGGCGAAATGGTGAAGTTCGGCGACATCTGGCTGGCGCCCAAACAGGGCACCGATGCCGCGCTGGCACTGGCGATGGGTCATGTCATCCTCTCCGAATTCCACGTCAAGAACCGCAGCGAATATTTCGATTCCTACTGCCGCCAGTACAACGACATGCCGATGCTGGTGATGCTGAAGGAGCACGAAGGCACGTTGATCGCCGACCGCTACCTGCGCGCGTCTGACCTCAGCGGCAACCTCGGCCAGGACAACAACCCTGAGTGGAAGACGGTGCTGGTCGACGAAAACACCGGCTATCTGGTTGCGCCCAACGGCTCGATCGGATTCAGGTGGGGCCAGTCCGGCGCGTGGAACCTGGAAATGCGCGACAGCTATTCGAGCAAGGACGTGAAGCCGCAACTGACGCTTTTGGGTAGCCACGACGAAGTCGCCGAGGTGTCGCTGCCCTACTTCGGAGGCGACCACAACGAACTGCTGGCCCGCAACCTGCCGGTCAAGGTCATCAGCGTCGGTGGCAAGGACGTGCGCGTCGCCACCGTCTACGACCTCACGCTGGCCAACTACGGCGTCGATCGCGGCCTCGGCGGGCCGAACATTCCCGCCAGCTACGACGATGACGTGCCCTACACCCCGGCCTGGGCCGAGAAGCATTGCGGCGTGCCGCGCGCCGACATCATCACGGTGGCGCGCGAGTTCGCCGACAACGCCGACAAGACCCACGGCAAGTCCATGGTCATCCTCGGCGCGGCCTTGAACCACTGGTACCACAACGACATGATCTACCGCGGCATCATCAACCTGCTGACGATGTGCGGCTGCATCGGCCAGTCGGGCGGCGGCTGGGCGCACTACGTCGGCCAGGAAAAACTGCGGCCGCAAACCGGCTGGGCGCCGCTGGCCTTCGGCCTCGACTGGCACCGCCCGTCGCGGCAGATGAACTCCACTTCCTTCTTCTACGCGCATACCAGCCAGTGGCGCCACGAAAAGCTGGCGGCGTCCGAAATCCTGTCGCCCACCGCGAGCAAGGATCTGGGCGACTACCGCCTGATCGACTTCAACGTGCGTGCCGAGCGCATGGGCTGGTTGCCGTCCGCGCCGCAACTGGACACCAATCCGCTGGAGATCACCAAGGCAGCCGATGCTGCCGGCATTGATCCGGTCAAGTACGCGGTCGAACAGATCCAGAGTGGCGCAATCAAGTTTGCCTGCGAAGACCCGGACAATCCGAAGAACTTCCCGCGCAACATGTTCGTGTGGCGCTCAAATCTCTTGGGTTCCTCCGGCAAGGGTCACGAGTATTTCCTCAAGTACCTGCTCGGCACGCAGAACGCGGTGCTGGGGCCGGACCTCGGCGAACTGGGCGAAGCCAAGCCGAAAGAAGTGGTGTGGCATGACAAGGGCGCCGAGGGCAAGCTCGACCTGCTGGTGACGCTCGACTTCCGTATGTCGACCACCTGCCTGTATTCCGACATCGTGCTGCCGTCGTCCACCTGGTACGAGAAGGATGACCTCAACACCTCGGACATGCATCCCTTCATCCACCCGCTGAGCGAGGCGGTGCAGCCGCTGTGGGAGTCGAAGTCCGACTGGGACATCTACAAGACCATCGCGAAGAAGTTCTCCGAAATCGCCGCCGTCCATCTGGGCACACAGAAAGATCTGGTGTTGACGCCGCTGATGCACGACACCCCGTCCGAGCTGGGCCAGAGCATGGCCGTGCGCGACTGGAAGAAAGGCGAGGTCGATCCCATCCCAGGCAAGACCATGCCGGCGATGACGGTGGTGACACGCGACTACGGCGACACCTACAAGAAGTTCACCGCGTTGGGCCCGTTGATGACCAAGGTCGGCAACGGCGGCAAGGGCATTGCCTGGAACACCGAAGACGAAGTGAAGCAGCTGGCGGAACTGAATTACACCGTCACCGAGGAAGGCGTGGCCAAGGGCCTGCCGAAGATCGACTCGGCCATTGACGCCTGCGAGGTCATCCTCATGCTGGCGCCGGAAACCAACGGCCAGGTGGCAGTGAAGGCCTGGGAAGCGCTGTCGAAAATCACCGGCCGCGACCACACCCATCTGGCGCTGCCGCGCGAGGACGACAAGATCCGCTTCCGCGATGTGGTGGCGCAGCCGAGGAAGATCATTTCCTCGCCCACCTGGTCCGGCCTGGAATCCGAGCACGTGTCGTACAACGCCGGCTACACCAACGTGCATGAGCTGATCCCGTGGCGCACCCTCACCGGCCGCCAGCAGTTCTACCAGGATCACCAGTGGATGCTGGATTTCGGCGAGGGCCTGTGCGTGTACAAGCCGCCGGTCGATACCAAGACCATCGCGCCGATGCTGGGCAAGACGCCCAACGGCAACCACGAACTGGTGCTCAACTGGATCACCCCGCACCAGAAGTGGGGCATCCACAGCACCTACACCGACAACCTGCGCATGCTCACTTTGTCGCGCGGCGGCCCCCACGTCTGGGTGTCGGAGATCGAGGCGAAGCAGGCCGGGCTGGTCGACAACGACTGGGTCGAGGTGTTCAACGTCAACGGCACGCTGACGGCGCGCGTGGTGGTCAGCCAGCGGGTGCCCAAGGGCATGTGCCTGATGTACCACGCGCAGGAAAAGATCATCAACGTGCCGGGTGCCGAGGTGAGCGGCTTCCGCGGCGGCATCCACAACTCGGTGACGCGCACCATCACCAAGCCCACCCACATGATCGGCGGTTACGCGCAACTGGCCTACGGCTTCAACTACTACGGCACGGTGGGTTCCAACCGCGACGAATACGTGATCGTGCGCAAGATGAAAAAGGTGGACTGGATGGAAGGCCCGCTGGTCGAGCGCTGAATAGAGACATGAAGGGTTTAGAGGGCCGCGTCTCCCCGCGCCCTCCCCCGCGCCACCTCTCTCCGGTGCGGGTTTTTTATACAACGATCAGGGCACTGCCCCGGTCAGGCAAGGAGTTAAAACATGAAAGTGCGTGCGCAAATTGCCATGGTGCTGAACCTCGACAAGTGCATCGGCTGCCATACCTGCTCGATCACCTGCAAGAACGTGTGGACCTCGCGTGAAGGCATGGAATACGCGTGGTTCAACAACGTCGAATCGAAACCCGGCATCGGCTATCCCAAGCAGTGGGAAAACCAGGACATCTGGAACGGCGGCTGGAAGCTGAAAGGCGACGGCAAGCTGGAACCGCGCCAGGGCAGCCGCCTGAAAATCCTCGCCAACCTCTTCGGCAACCCCAACCTGCCGGAGATCGACGACTACTACGAGCCCTTCACCTACGACTACCAGCATCTGCAGAAGGCGCCGCTGTCGCAGACGCCGCCCACCGCGCGCCCGATTTCCGCCATCACCGGCGAGAAGATGGAGAAGATCAACTGGGGGCCGAACTGGGAAGACGACCTCGGCGGCGAGTTCTCCTCGCGCGGTCGCGACAAGAACTTCGACAACGTGCAGAAGGAAATGCACTCGACCTTCGAGAACACTTTCCTGATGTATCTGCCGCGCCTGTGCGAACACTGCCTCAACCCGACCTGCGTCGCCTCCTGCCCGTCCGGCTCGATCTACAAGCGCGAGGAAGACGGCATCGTGCTGGTCGACCAGGATAAGTGCCGCGGCTGGCGCATGTGCATCTCCGGCTGCCCGTACAAGAAAATCTATTTCAACTGGAAGTCCGGCAAGGCGGAAAAGTGCATCTTCTGCTACCCGCGCATCGAGGCGGGCCAGCCCACCGTGTGCTCGGAATCCTGCGTCGGCCGCATCCGCTACCTGGGCGTGATCCTGTATGACGCCGACCGCATCGAGGAAGCCGCCAGCGTCACCGACGAGAAGGAACTCTACGAAGCGCAGCTGAAGATCTTCCTCGACCCCAACAACCCGGAAGTCATCGCCGCCGCACGCGCCGAGGGCATCCCGGAAGCATGGCTCGAATCCGCGGTGAAGTCGCCGGTGTACAAGATGGCGATCGACTGGAAGATCGCCTTCCCGCTGCACCCGGAATATCGCACCCTGCCGATGGTGTGGTACGTGCCGCCGCTGTCGCCGATCCAGGCCGCAGCCGAGTCCGGCCAGATGGGCATGAACGGCATCATTCCGGATACGAAATCGCTGCGCATCCCGATCACCTACCTCGCCAACCTGCTGACCGGCGGCAAGGAAAAGCCGATCGTCACCGCCCTCGACCGCCTGCTGGCAATGCGTGCCTACATGCGCGGCAAGTCGGTGGACGGCATTCCCAACACCGCCGCGCTCGACCAGGTGGGACTCACCTCGGCCCAGGCCGACGAGATGTACCGCTACCTCGCGATCGCCAACTACGAGGACCGCTTCGTCATTCCATCCGGACACCGCGAAGAAGCCCTCAACACCTTCGAGGAGAAGTCGAGCTGCGGCTTCACCTTCGGCAACGGCTGCTCGGATGGTGTGTCGCCCAAGACCACGCTGTTCGGCAACCGGAAAAATTCGGTGCCGGTCGATCTGTCGCAACTGCACGCCAAGAAGAAAACCGGTTAGGAACATGCTGAACAACGCGAAGCAATCCGGATGTAGGAGGCCCGTCCCCGGGCCGATGGGGTGGTGGTCGCGACGCACGGCAATCTGGATTGCCACGTCGCTTCGCTCCTCGCAATGACAAATTAGACGGTGCGCCAATTTAAGGAAACCACACCATGAAAACCTTCAAAGTGATATCCCTGCTGCTGTGCTACCCGGAATCGGACTGGCTGACGGCTCTGCCTGAACTGGAGGACGCGCTGGCGTCGGAGGCCGATTTCAACGGCGATGCGCGCACCAAACTGGCGCCGCTGTTCGCGCAATTACGGGAAACGAGCCTGATCGCGCTGCAGGAAAACTACGTCGCCACCTTCGACCGCAACCCGTCGCATTCGCTGCATCTGTTCGAGCACATCCACGGCGAATCGCGCGACCGCGGCTCGGCCATGATCGACCTGCTGAACGAATACTGGAAGCACGACTTCGACGCCAGCGCGTCGGAGTTGCCGGACTACGTGCCGCTGTTCCTCGAATTCCTGTCGCTGCTGCCGACCGAAGAAGCACTGGCCCTGCTGGGCGACGCCGTGCACGTGCTCGCCACCATCGGCCGCAAGCTCGACGCCAACGGCAGCCCCTATGCCACGGCATTCCAGCTGCTGGAAGCGCTGTCTCCGGTGGAAGCCCAGGAACTGGCCGAGCCGCCGGTACGCGACATGGACGAGGCAATGGAGCTGTTCGGCCCGTCGGTGGATGGCGTCGAGCCCCTGATGAATCCCGGCCCGCAGGTATCGGTGGTGCAGATGCCGAGCTCGCACCGCAAGGCTGCCGCACCAACCCTGCATTGATACAAGGAGGATCGAAATGTCCTACTCGCAAACTTTCCTGTTCGGAATCTATCCGTACATCGCCCTGTCGGTCTTTTTTCTTGGCAGCCTGATCCGCTTCGACCGCGAGCAATACACGTGGAAAAGCGACTCGTCCCAGTTGCTCAAGCGCGGTCAGTTGCGGCTGGGCAGCAACCTGTTCCACATCGGCGTGCTGTTCCTGTTCTTCGGCCACTTCGTCGGCATGCTGACGCCGCACGCCCTGTATGAGCCGTTCATCAGCACCGGCGCCAAGCAGATTCTTGCCATGGTGTCGGGCGGCACCGCCGGCCTGCTGGCCTTCATCGGCCTCACCCTGCTGCTGCACCGTCGCCTGACCGAGCCGCGCATCCGCGCCACCTCGAAGCCTAGCGACCTCCTGATCCTGTGGCTGCTGTGGCTGCAACTGCTGCTGGGTCTCGCGACCATTCCGCTGTCGGCGCAGCACCTGGACGGCAGCATGATGGTCCGCCTGGCCGAGTGGGGACAGCGCATCGTCACCTTCCGGGGGGGCGCGGTCGAGCTGCTGGAAGGCGCCGGCTGGATCTTCAAGACGCACCTTGTCCTCGGCATGACGATCTTCCTCGTCTTCCCGTTCACCCGCCTGGTGCATATCTGGAGCGGTTTTGCGGCAACGACCTACGTGGTGCGCGCCTGGCAGCTAGTCCGCCCCCGCGGCTGACCCCTCATCGATCAAGGAGACTGAAATGACGCATGTTGTCATCCTGGGTGCCGGCATCGCGGGCGTCACCGCGGCCTACGCCCTGAAAAGCAAACTGGGCCCGCGCGACGAAGTCACGGTGGTGTCGGACCAACCCTACTTCCACTTCGTCCCGTCCAACCCCTGGGTCGCCATGGGCTGGCGCGAACGCTCCGACATCGCCTTCCCGATCGGGCCCTATCTCGAATCGCGCGGCATCAAGTTCATCCACAGCGGCGTCAAACGCATCCAGCCCGAGGGCATCCAGGTTGATCTGGAAAACGGCGACGTGCTGTTCTACGACATGCTGCTGATTGCCACCGGCGCGACCGGCCTGGCCGAGGAAGTGCCCGGCCTGGCCGAGCACACCCAGTCGGTGATCCACATCGACCAGGCCGAACGCGCGCTGACCGCCTATCGCCAGTTCGTGCGCAAGCCCGGGGCCATCGTGATCGGCGCAGCGCCGGGGGCCAGCGTGCTGGGACCGATCTACGAATACGCCTTCCTGATCGACGCCGACCTCAAGCGGCGCAACATCCGCGAACGGGTGAGCATCACGGTAGTGACCCCGGAGCCATGGCCCGGCCATCTCGGCCTGGGTTACGAAGGCGCCAGCCGCGGCGCCGTGACGGCCGCGCTGGTCGACACCAAGATCAGCGCGATCTGCAACGCCGTCACAACGCGCATCGACAAGGACACGATTCACGTCAGCGAGCTGAACGCAGCAGGCGGCGTCAAAGAGACGCATGCCCTGCCCTTTTCCTACTCGGTTTACTGGCCGGCCTTCGGCGGCGTGCCCGGCGTACGGTCAGCCGCCGGCCTGGTGAACGAACGCGGGCTGGTGGTGGTGGACGAATATCTGCGCAACCCGGACTACCCCAATGTATTCGCCCTCGGCGCCTGTGTGGCACAGCCCCCCGCAGCCAAAACGCTGGTGCCCGTGGGCGCGCCCGACTCGGTATATTCCATCCAGAAAGCTGGCGAGATCGTGGTGCAGAACATCCTCGCCATGATCAACGATGAGCCGCTGACGAGCCACGTGCCGCAACGCGCCAAGTGGCTGACCGACATGGGCAATACCGGTGCGGCCTACCTGTCCGAGCCGCAGGTGCCGCTGCGCGACATCAACTGGATGCGCCAGGGCCGATGGGTGCACCAGGCCAAGATCGATTTCGAGAAATATTTCATCAACAGGATTCGTCTTCAGGCCATGGCGCAGGCGCCATCGGCGGCTTCCAGGATTGCCGGCGTAATGAGCCGCGGCGCCGGGGATGCGCAGGCATCGAGCGCCGCAAGCAGCGGCAAGCCGCTGGAAATCCGCCTGCCGCAGGATCCCGGCATCGAACTGCGGGCGCTCGCCCGGTCGCTGGCGCGCGAACCCGACGCACTGGCCGCCGAGTTGCTGGCTGCAGCGGTCAGCGATGCCAAGTCCTACCTGAGCGAATCCGGCGTCGAGGCCCTCGCGCTGGCGCGGCGCGAACTGCTGGTGGAGGAACTGCCGGAACGCCAGCCGGGCGTCGAATTCCACGGCGGCGGCACGTGATCCGCCTCACTTGCACAAGATTCCCGAACCCGAGCACAGGAGCAGCCCAGCATGAGTACCGACTTGCCCGAACGTGATGCCGAAGGTTATCTGATCGAACCCGGCGACTGGAATGAAGAGGTGGCCCGTGCCCTGGCGCAGGAGGAAAACATCGTGCTCAACGATGACCACTGGGATTGCGTCCGCTTCATGCGAGACTATTACGAGGAACATCAGGTCGCGGCAGACGCACGCTTCGTCATCAAGCACCTGGGCGAACGCTTTGGACGCGATGCGCAGAAAAAGCTGTTCGAGCTGTTCCCCTATGGCTACGTGAAACAGGCCTGCAAGATCGCCGGGATGCGGCGGCCGCGCGCCTGGAGCACGGGCTGATCCTTTTACGCTAACCGGAATACACCATGGCATTGATCCCGATTGAAGACCTGAAGAAACAACCGCCGCCCAAGGGCTGGGCGCCCTTTGCGCTCGGTTTCCGCCCGTTCTTCCTGTCGGCGGGGATCTATGCCGTCGTGATGCTCGCGCTGTGGCTGCGGGTGCTGCAAGGCGATCTGGATACCGGTAGCCTGCCGCCGCTCATCTGGCATGGCCATGAAATGCTGTTCGGGTTTGCCGTGGCGGTGATAGCCGGCTTCCTGCTGACCGCCGCGCAGAACTGGACCGGCATCCGCACCCCGTCCGGCCCGCCGCTGGCCGCGCTGTTCCTGCTTTGGCTGGCCGGACGCCTGAGCTTTCTGGTGCCGGGTTTGCCGCCCGCCCTGGTGGCCTTGATCGACCTGAGTTTCCTGCCGATTCTGGCGCTGGTGCTGGCGCTGCCCATCCTCAAGGCGAAGCAGCTCCACAACTACCCGTTTCCGCTCATGCTGCTTGCGCTGACGGCCGCCAACGCGCTGGTGCATGCCGAATCCCTGGGCTGGACGCTCGACACGGCCAGCACCGGGCTGCATCTCGCCACCTATGTGGTGATCACCATGATCGTGGTGATGGGCGGCCGGGTCATCCCGAGCTTCACCGACAACAAACTGCAAACCCGTGCCCGCCGCTGGAAGACCATCGAATGGCTGGCGCCAACCGCCACGCTTGCGGCCTTGATCGCCGCGCTGATCGCGCCGGTCTCGCCGGTCACCGCCTTGCTGGCCGCTGCGGCGGCAGGCGTGCATGGCGTGCGCCTGTCGGGCTGGCATACCCGGAAACTCTGGTCGGTGCCGCTGCTCTGGGTGCTGCATCTGGGCTATGCGTGGGTTGTGATCGGCTTCGCGCTGCTGGCACTCTCCGCCATGGGGATCGCGGGCGCAGCAGGCAGTTCGCTCCATGCTTTCAGCGCCGGCGCGATTGGCGTGCTCACGCTGGGCATGATGGCGCGGGTGTCGCTGGGGCACGCCGGACGCATGCTGGAGCCCGCACCCGTGATGACATATGTTTTTGCCGCGCTCAACCTCGCCGCCTTCGTCCGGGTGGCCCTGACTTTTCACTTTCCCGCCGCCTATACACAGTGGATGGTTGTGGCCGGACTATTGTGGATGGCCGCCTTCAGCGTGTTCGTCGTCCTGTATGCCCCCATCCTGATGAGGCCACGCGTGGACGGCAAACCCGGCTAATGCGCACGCTTGCCGAGCGCATCCATACCTTCGGCCATGCCATGCTGGCGCGCCACGGCGAGCGGGTGCACAAGATCGCACTCGACGCCGGCTTCACCTGCCCCAACCGCGACGGCAGCAAAGGCATCGGCGGCTGCAGCTTCTGCAACAACAAATCCTTTTCTCCCGGCGCACGCGACCCGGTTCCATTGGCCGCGCAGTTCGACCGCGCGCGGGCCCGCATCGCACACGGCACCGGCGCGCGCCGCTTCATCGCCTATTTCCAGGCCTACACCAACACCTATGCCCACGTGGACGAACTGCGCGCGCTGTACGACGCCGCGCTGGAAGCGCCCGACGTGATCGGACTGTCGATCGGCACCCGGCCCGACTGCGTGCCGCCGCCGGTGCTGGACCTGCTTGCCGAGTATCAGCAACGCGGCCACGAAGTCTGGCTGGAGCTGGGCCTGCAATCCGCCTTCGACGCCACGCTGGCGCGCGTCAACCGCGGCCACGGCTTCGCCGAATACGTGACGGCCACCCGCGCGGCGCGGGCGCGCGGTATTCCGGTGTGCTGCCATCTGATCGTCGGCCTGCCAGGCGAGGATGCGTCCCACAGCCACGTCAGCCTCGAGCGCGTGCTCGAGGTCGGCGTCGATGGCCTCAAGCTGCACCCGCTGCACGTGGTGAAGCACACCAAGCTTGCGATCGAATGGAAGCGCGGCGAGTACCAGCCACTGGCCGAAGCGGACTACCTGCGCATCGCCGCCGACCTGATCGAGCGCACGCCGTGGGAAGTGGTGTACCACCGCGTCACCGGCACTGCCTCGCCAGACATCCTGTTGGCGCCCGAGTGGTGCGCCAAGAAGTGGGACATCCTCAACGGCATCGCCGACGAACTGGCACGGCGCGACAGCCGCCAGGGCGCGCGCGCGGGCCAAACCTGGAAGGAGAAAAGTCATGCCGCTTGA
>DILD01000034.1 GCA_002424845.1 Thiobacillus denitrificans
ATTGCCGAGCGCGTCGTTGCGCGAGCACAGCCACACCGAACGCGCCTGCGCGTCGCCCTGGCGATAGGCATACAGCAACGCCGCGACCCCGACATTGACCGCCAGCGCCAGCAAGCTCACCCAACCCATGATGAACGGTTCCGGCACCACGCCGGCGGTCCACTGCCAGGCCGACTTGCCCAGCACGAACACGCCGTAGCCGACCATCAGCCAGCCCTTCCACAGCGCGGTGCGCGAGCGCCATACCGGCGCCAGTCCGAGTACGAAAAGAGCGACACCATAGTTGGCTGCGTCGCCCAGAAAATCGACCGCGTCAGCCAGCAGCGAAACCGACTGCGCTGAGAAACTCGCGACAATCTCGACGAAGAACATCAGCGCGTTGAACACCAGCGCGATCCATAACGCGCGCCGGTAGCGCGGATCGGGCGGCGCGCTGTTGCACGCCGAACCGCAGTCGCAGCCGCTCATGACGAATACCGCTTCGCCGTTTGTGATGCACAGCGACCCAGCGGGTAAAATGTCGTTTTCTTCATCCGGCCATCCTGCCACCCATGTCCACGAATGCAAACTCCCCAATCGGCGTATTCGATTCCGGCATCGGCGGGCTGACCGTGGTGCGCGCCCTGATGGAGCGCCTGCCCTATGAAAACATCGTCTATTTCGGCGACACCGCACGCGTGCCCTACGGCGTGAAATCAGTCGAAACCATCGCCCACTTCACCACCCAGATCGCGCAGTTCCTGCTGGAAAAGGACGTCAAGCTCTTGGTCATCGCCTGCAACACCATGGCGGCGGTGGCGGCGCAGGTGGTGAAAGACCTGTCGCCAGTGCCGGTGCTCGACGTGATCGACGCCGGCGCGGTGTCGGCGCGCGGCGGCAAGAAAATCGGCGTCATCGGCACCCCCACCACCATCAACAGCAATGCCTACGCGCGCGCCATCCACGAATACGCGCCCGACTCGCGCATCCATTCGCAGGCCTGCGCGCTGTTCGTGCCGCTGGTGGAGGAAGGCTGGCTCGACCACGAAGTGACTCGATTGACGGCGCAGGATTACCTGAAGCCGCTGCTGGCCGAGCACATCGACACCCTCGTGCTGGGCTGCACGCATTACCCGCTGCTGAAACCGCTACTGCGCCAGGTGGTGGGCAACAAGGTCGCACTGGTCGATTCCGCCGAAGCCATGGCCGAGCAGGTCGCCGCCGTGCTAGCCGACAAGCAACTCGCCAATCCCGGCCCCGCCCAGCCGCGCTACGACTTCTACGTCACCGACGTGCCGCTGCGCTTCCAGACCATCGGCGAGCGTTTTCTCGGGCGCACGCTCAACAATGTCCACGTGGTGAAGTGGTAATCAAAAAGCCGCACGCATGATCCGGGTCAACGCCCAGATCGAGCTCGACGAACGCGAAATCCAGGAGGATTTCGTGCGCGCCTCGGGCCCCGGCGGGCAGAACGTCAACAAGGTGTCGACCGCCGTGCAACTGCGCTTCGACGTCGCCCGTTCGCCTTCGCTACCCGAACCCGTGCGTGCCCGCCTCATCACCCTGGCCGGCCGCCGCCTCACCCAGGACGGCGTGCTGATTATCGAAGCCGAGTGCTATCGCAGCCAGCGGCGCAACCGCGACGACGCGCTGGAACGATTGATCGAATTGATTCGCGAAGCCTGCGAAGTCGACAAGCCGCGCCACCCGACCCGGCCCACGCTGGCGTCGAAAAAGCGCCGGCTGGACAGCAAGCAGCGGCGGGGGGAAACCAAGAAATTGCGGACCGTGAAGCCGGGGACGGACAGCTGACCGCCGCCTGATTCATTCCCTGCAGACTGCATCGCAGAACCGCTTGACCTCCGCCTTGCCGACCTCGCCGTCCAGCGTGAAATCGACGAGCGGCCGCTTGAAGACCTTGCGGCTGATGAAGCGGAACAGGCGTTCCATTTCGCCGAAGAAGAAATACGGATGGAAATTGCTGGAGACCGCCAGGCGGTCGACGACCGACGCGCCGCACGCACAAAGGCGCGACTCCAGCGGATCGAACAGCATCTCCATCTCGAAGACCCTGAGCGGCGGGCCGCAGAAAGTCGCGAAAGGCGCCACCCGCCTGCCCTGCAGCCCGGTTGCCGTCTTCAGCCAGCGTGCCACCGGAAAAGAGAGATAGAGCCACTTCGGCGTGCCGAGCAGCACCAGATCGTAGGCGGACACGTCCGCGTTGGCGAGCGGCCGGATCGCCTGCTCCTGCTGTTTGTAGATGCGGTGCCAGACACGGCGGAACCGCGCGCTCATCAGGTAGACAGGCAGCAAGGGCAACAGCGGCAGCAGCGGAATCGGCAAGCGCCACAGGCTCCAGTCGCGCACCACCTGGATGGCTTCGGTGTCGACGTCGTAACCGCGCCAGCGGATTTCGTCTGCCAGGATGCCAGCCAGCCTGGCGGTATGCCCCGTGCGCGAGTAGTGGACGATCAGGGCGCGGGGCAATTCAGTAGACCGAAAACGATGAGAAGCAGACCGCGATCAATTTTTATTGCGAGCCTGGCCCGTTTGATTCCTACCCCTTTAATCATCCGACTTACATAAGGGGCGCGAAGCGAAGCAGAGCGTCCCAGTGAACGATAGTGAGCGATCTTGATGTGATTGTTAGACGTTCTGGATTCGGTAGTCACGTGCTAATTCCGACTCCAGGACGAAGTTGCTGCAGTAGGCATTCCACCGCTGGACTAGATACTCCACCTTTGTTTGGGCCTTGGTATCCGTGGCACGTTCACGCGCGAGTTTAAGTCCGGTTCGATACTTCTGAAGCAGATCGTTCCCAGCCTTGACACAATGATCGATCCGCTCCTGGTTCAGATTCTTTGCATCCGGATGCACGCCGGTCTTCAGGTAACGCAGTTCAATAGAGTCACTGTAGAGATCAAGGACGAAGAAATTGTCATAGTCACGGATGACCTGCTCGGGGTTAATCCTCACAAACAACTTCTGATGCGGAATCCCGAAGGCACCATTAGTATCTTGCTGAATCGGCGCAGACGCGCAGTCAAGAGCAGGACGATCGATCAGTACCCTGGACACGACAGCAGTACTTGACTCAAGCTGGTAGGCGCGAATCAGGCACGGTGAGATCCAGATGCCCTTGAGATCGAAGTGTGGCCCAAGCGCGACGGCACCACGAATGAGGTAACCATACTCCAGAAGCTGCATCCGGAATCTCTGAATGATTCCTGCAAGCTGCCAGAAACTCACCGGTTCTGAATCAGCGGTTGCGAGTATAAGTGTATCGGAGAACAGAGATACCTGGATTGACGCGTTAGAGCTCTTTGCCCAAGAAAAGGCATTGAGAACCCTGGTGAAAATTGCTTCAGGCGAATCTGACCCAGTCGATTGGATAAGTTGCCTGTAGCCGAGTATGTCAATCATCCCAACGAAGCACTGCTTATACACAAGCGATTTGGGGTCGTAATCCGAAGCCCACTGCATTGTTCCCATGAAGTCGCCAGGCCGCAGTTCAGGCGGAAGGTGGTTAAGGAAATCAGCATAAATGGGCTCAGACACGATTAACTCCTGCCATAGTCAGCCATACACTGAAACGAAAGTGGCCTGATCCACGACATCCCTTGACTGGTATCGGGGTCAGGTCTTTCATTATCACATCCGCGTTTCCCGGTTTTCTCATAAATTTTCACCAGCCGGCTGATGAGTGTGGCGCCGTTCACCTTGATTTCGACGGGACGCCCGTCCCGCCCATAGGCGGTGTCGAGGACGGCTCCGCTGGGATAGGTTTGCTGGATAAAACGGCCTGCATGGTCGTAAGTGTAGCCCGGCCGCATGAAACTCATTCGAGCCTGCCCCTGCCCCACCACCGTGAAAGCATCCATGGCGGGGATCAAGGCGCGACGGATGACCGGGTCCGGATGCCGGAGCAGCTGCCCGTGAGGTGGCCGGCTTCGCCAAGTCTGCGCCCGAGCACCATTTCATACCAGGGCAAAGCCTGCGCCTGCGGAAAAACCGCCGCGCCCAGATGGACCGGCGCTTCTGCGGGGAAGCCCAGCAGCCCGCGCAACCGGTATTCCAAACGGCCGAGTTCAACCGCGAACTGGCGGTGGGCATTGAGGTAGCACGCAACCCGTCGCGCGAACGGCCCGGCATCGCCCTGGTACGGGATAGCGCTTCCCGCTTCGCCCAGCAACTGGATTGCCGTCTGGATATCTTCTTCGAGCAGCAGCGGGTCGGCGGCATCGCGCAGCCCATCGGAAAGCCTGGATCGCGCCTCCGCATCCAGGCTGGCGGGCAGACGGGCGGCTTCTGGCCTTCCTGGCACGGCGAAGGACATGGCCGTGGCGGCCTGTTCCTGTTTGCGCGCCAGAAAGTCATTGGACGGACGCAGCTGCTGCCGGGTGTCACCCCGGAGCAATTCCCACACATGGCACTGGTCGTACAACTGCCAGAAAATACCCAGCTGGACCTGTTGTGCCAGGCAGCGTGCGATGTCCTGACGGGCCTGATCCAGCACCACCTCGTTGGCCGCGCCGCCTTCGACCAGGATTACGGTGGTTTTGCGTATCATCTGCGGCGAGCCGGCGCAGGCTTCGGATGCACCCACGAGGGCACCGGTCTCTTCCACCAGTTGCATGAACACATCCGCCGTCACCGGCAGTTCCGCGCCCAGCGTCAGGCGTTCGTGCAGGGTGCGCATCACGCCGAAAAGACCGGCGGCCAGCTTGTGCCCCACGGCCGCCTGGGCCGGAACGGGACCGCGCGAATCGCGCTGTTGCAGGAGATGGATTGCCGGCCGGGCGAGCTGATCCATGACCACGGCCAGGATGTCCGGCCACCCGGCCTCGCCGGGGCCGACCTGGCTGCGGAACGCCGCGATCTCGGCCATGACGGGGTTATAATGATTCGAGATTTGAGCCAGGGCCGACATGTTCATCTGGCGGCCATGGCGAATGCCCGAATAAGGGCATTCACGCATCTCCATCTCCACGCCCGCGCGGACTGTCGCGTCCGCGCGCCGTTCGGAAATCGGGCGCCCTTCGTCATCCAGCATGTCGTTCAGATCGAATACCACCTTTGAGACCGACCACGCGCTCCCCTCCAGGGCGTCCGCGAGACTTTTTGACATCGATTCTCCTTGAGGTGGCTGGCCTGTCCCGCACCTGTGCCCTCTCCGGGGCATCCCGTGCAGGTCCTCCGTACAAACCGCTGACCTGATTGAAACAATGCGTACCCTGTCTGTCAACCTGGGCGGAAGCCGCGAGATAAGCATCAAGCACCGGCCGGTTCAAACCAGCATCTACAAAGCCCCGGTCAGCGGACGCGTGGCCGTGCACCGGCTGGGACTGGCGGGCGACGCCCGGATCGAGCCCCGCAAGATGGGGCTGGAACATCACGCCGTCTACGCCTACCCTTACGAGCACTATGCGCACTGGCAACGCGAACTCGATCACGCGCCTTTCCCGATGGGACAGTTCGGCGAGAACCTGACCGTCACCGGTTTGCTGGAAGACGAGGTTCGCATCGGCGATGTGCTGCGGATCGGCAGCGCCGTGCTGCAAGTCGCCCATCCGCGCATTCCCTGCGCCAAGCTCAATGAACGCATGGGCCTGCACTTCTCGTCCATGTTCATGGCCTCGCGCAAGGTCGGCTTCTATCTGCGCGTGCTGCAGGAGGGCGATGTCGGGGCGAACGACCCCATCGAGCTGCTGGAACGCGACCCGGCCTCGCCCACTGTCGAGGCCTTCGTGCGCATCACGCATTACGAATACTGGGATGCGCAAGGGCTGCAGCATCTGCTCCAGGCCCGGGATCTGATGCCGGCCTGGCGGGAAACCATCGAAGCCAAACTGGCCCGGGCGCTGACCGCCGACGGCTGGGCCGGGCTGCGCGAGTTCGAGGTGGTGCGCAAGGAAGTGGAATGCGAAGACACCGTCTCGCTCTACCTGCAATGCATCCGCGGCCGGCCGCTCGCGCCATTCCACGGCGGACAGCAACTGACGGTTGTGCTGGGTGGGCGCAGCGCCCACCAGCAACGCCGTGCCTACGCCATTTCCAGCAACCCCGGCGACCGCTCGACCTATCGCATCACGGTGCGCCGCATGGCCGCGCCGGATCACGATCAACCCGAGGGCATCGTGTCCTCGCGCCTCGTTGCCCTGAATGTGGGCGAGCACGTTCTCTGTACGGCGCCGCATGGGGCCTGCGCACCGAACCCGCCGCCGCGCAGTGGCCGCATTCCCGTGTTGCTGAGTCAGGGACTGGGCATCGCCCCAATGCTCAGCGTGTTCTACGAGCTTGATTCACATCAGGCGCCCACGGCCTGGCTGTTCCATGAGTCCGGCGGCGCGGACCCGCAAGGACTGCTTCGCGAAGCCTGCGCCATTGCGGGCAGACACCCGGGGTTTCATATGAACAAGGCCGGAACAGGCCTGCCGGATCGCCTGGATGGCGAACGGATCGGCCGTCATGTGCCGCTGGAACAGGCCGATTTTTATATTGCCGGTTCCAGTCGCTTTGTCGGGCGCGTGGTCGACGAACTGGAAGCCGCCGCGCTTGCCCCTTCGATTCTCATGGCGCAGCGTTTCGGTTAATTCCAGGACTGGGACCGAGCCGGCTGTCGCTTTTGATGGCGGCCCAGTAGACCCGGTGTTTCATGGCGGGCACATACAGCAAAGGCCAGTCCAGCCCGGAAAGTGCATTGCCCTTGAATACGTCCGGATAGGGGTTCGAATAGCCCGCTTTCCCGGCCAGCCCGCCATTGTCCGTAATGAACAAAACATTCCGCTTCGCGTAATGACGCAACCTGTCACGCAATGCCATCTTCGATTCCACGACCTCGATGCGAGCATCGGGAAACACGAGCCGCATGTTTCCGGCCAGCAGTTCCTGCGGCGAAATGATGACATCCGGAACGCCTGCCGTGGTTCGTAACGCCGCCCCCATCTGCACGTAAGGCAGATGGGGGCGCTTGGCGGCCCCCGTCCACGAAGCCCAAAGCGTCCGTCCCGGAAGAAGCAGCGCGGTGACCAGCATCATGAGAACGCCGATTCCCATGAAAACGCGCGGCTTTGCAATCCCGCGCATCACCAGGAGCATGGGAACGAAAAACAGCAATGGCTGCAACCAGCGATCCTTGACATGGGTCGTGCCACTTGCGATGACAAGAATCGGCAGCAGCGCCAGCAGAACCAGCAGCAGACGCAACAGGAACGCGCCCCCCGAATCCGGAGCGCCCGCTATCCTTGCGGCTACCCCAGGTCGCCAGCTCAGGCCATAGGCCAGCAATAACGGCCCCAGGAACGCGAGGGAAGCCAGCACGACCGCCCAGATCCCGGCGAAAAACGCACGCTCCTGGATTTCGAATTTGTGCTGGCTGGCCAATGCCTGGTCGGCATGGCCCATCGCCCAAAGAAAGTGCGGCAGGGTAATCAGGCCAACGAGGGCGAGGCTGACGAGCACGCGGGGCGAAAACAGCCGCTGCCTGAATCCGGGCATCGAGAAGGCAGCCAGCAACAAGGCCGCCAGGAAAACCCCAAAATTGTATTTGCTCAGCAGCCCCAATCCGGCCAGCAGGCCGAACAGGAGATAACTCATCCAGCTGCCTGTCCGGTGCAGGCGAAACAGGGACCATAACGTCCATGCCGATATCACCGTTGCAAGAACCGTATGGGTCAGATCGCGTTGCGCCTCCCATATGAGCGAGGGAATCAGCGCGAGCCCCATCACGAGCAGGACTTGCTGACGCGCATCGAAACCCAGTTCACGGCCAGCCTTCAGGACCCCCAGAACCAGCGCGCTCAGGAGGAGCGCCTTGAAGGCGAGCAAGACCAGGCGATCCGGCCCCGTTATGGAAAACAGCAAATTGACCAGCCATGTATAAAGCGGCGGTTGCGCGCCATAGCCCAGGCTCAGGTCCTGGCTCAAAACCAGTTGCTGGGCCTGGTCAAGATCAGCCGTGGGTGACGCCAGGCCGAGTGTCAGCGCGTTGAATACGAAATATGCGGTAGCCGCCAGCCATATCCAGGTCGCCCCGGAACTGCGCCCGGGCAAAACACGTTCTTGAAAATTCATGCTTGTTTTGTACTCAATCGATCAGCCGCGATCAGTATCCGGGGGGACGGCGGACAGGCCGGATCGACATCGTCCGGATTAATCCCTGTATTTATCCAAAGGTCAGCCCCATGGCCTCACGCACATCCCGCATCGTGTCCCTTGCCAGCTCCTGTGCCTTCTCGCAGCCGTCGGCCAGGATGTTGCGCACCTGATCGGGATTGTCTTCGTAATAAGCCGCACGTTCGCGGATCGGCGCGAGTTCGGCCAGCACGGCATCGATCACCGGCTGCTTGCATTCGAGACAACCGATTCCGGCGCTGGTGCAGCCGGCGGTGACCCACTGGCGCACGGCGTCGTCGGAATACACCTGATGGAACTGCCAAACCGGGCAGTTGGCCGGATTGCCGGGGTCGGTGCGGCGCACGCGCGCGGGATCGGTCGGCATGGTGCGGATTTTCCTGGTGACCGTTTCGGGGTCTTCGCGCAGGGCAATGGTGTTGTTGTAAGACTTAGACATTTTCTGCCCATCCAGCCCGGGCATCTTCGAGGCCTCGGTCAGCAAGGCCTCGGGCTCGGCGAGGATCATCTTGCCGGTTCCTTCGAGATAGCCGAACAGCCGCTCGCGGTCATTCAGCGACAGGTTTTGCGCATCGTTCAGCAGCGCCTTGGCGGATTCCAGCGCCTCGTCATCGCCCTTTTCCTGATAGGCGGTGCGGCATTCCTCATACAGGCGGGCCTTTTTCGAGCCGAGCTTCTTAACGGCAGCGCGCGCCTTGTCCTCGAAGCCGGGTTCGCGCCCGTACAGGTGGTTGAAACGGCGGCAGATTTCGCGGGTGAACTCGATGTGCGGCACCTGGTCCTCGCCCACCGGGACGAGGTTGGCGCGGTAGATCAGGATGTCGGCGGACTGCAGCAGCGGGTAGCCGAGGAAGCCGTAGGTCGAGAGGTCTTTCTCGCTCAACTTTTCCTGCTGGTCCTTGTAGGT
>DILD01000083.1 GCA_002424845.1 Thiobacillus denitrificans
CTTCGTCGCACAGGCCGGCGCCGGCAACCATCGTGTCGTGCACATGGGCGTCGACCGAATCGCCCAGGTCGATTGCCGCCGCGATGCCGCCCTGCGCCCAGTCGCTGGCGCCATCGGTCATCTGGCGCTTGGTGACAATGGCGACGCGGCGCTGGTCGGCGAGCCTGAGTGCGGTGGTCAGCGCGGCGAGGCCGCTACCGAGGATGAGGACGTCGTGTCTGTACATGATTGTCGGCGGATGATAACAGCCTTGAGGCGCCCCTGAATCACTTGTCGGGGATGAACTTTTTTGCCCGGACCCAATCCATACGCTGGAAGGTGCGGTCACGTATACTTTCGCCATAATCATGACGAAGCAGGGAGATATGTCGGACCGCGAACTGGATCAGGTATTGGTCGAACGCGCCCAGCAGGGCGACAAGCGTGCTTTCGAGCTGTTGGTGATCAAGTATCACCGCAAGCTCGGGCGGCTGTTGTCGCGCATGGTGCGTGACGCGGCGGAGGTGGAAGATATTACGCAGGAAGCCTTTATCAAGGCGTATCGCGCCCTGCCTGGATTTCGGGGCGAAAGCGCGTTTTACACCTGGCTGTATCGCATCGCTGTTAACACAGCCAAGAATTACCTGGTGGCGTACAAGCGCCAGCCCGTGTCGAGCGACGTCCAGGCGGAAGACGCGGAAAATTACGAAGAAGGCGATCTGTTGCGCGACATCGCCACGCCGGAAGCGGAACTTCAGACCAAACAGATCGCCCAAGCAGTCAATGAGGCGGTCGACGCGCTGCCGGAAGAATTGAGGACGGCCATTACGCTGCGTGAAATCGAAGGCATGAGCTACGAAGAAATCGCCCAGATGATGGAATGTCCGATCGGTACCGTGCGCTCGCGGATTTTTCGGGCACGCGAGGCCATTGCGGAAAAGATACGCCCGATGCTGGGCACCAGTCAGGATAAAAGGTGGTAAGCCATGTCAGCACTTCGTAAACTTGATACGCATTTCACGGCCGGCCAGGACGCGCTCGACCCCAGACAAACGCTGTCGGCGGCACTCGACAATGAAACGGATCATGCCGAGACCGAGGTTTGTCTCGGCGCACTGAAGCGCGATGAAGTCTTGCGGCAAAGCTGGTCCGAATACCACCTGATCGGAGACCTGATGCGCGGCATGGCGCCGGCATCGGACGATTTCATGGCGCGATTCTCGGCACAACTGGCCACCGAGCCGACCGTGCTTGCCCCGCGCCGCAGTGTCTGGCCGCAGCGGGTTGCCGTGGCGTCATTTGCCTCGCTCGCGGTGTGGGGGGTGGTCTCCGTTACCGGCTGGATGTCGGAAACCCCATCCAGTCCACAAATGGTGGTTGCACCCGGCTTTGAGCAGGCAGCGCTGGAGAATGAACAGGCCGCCGACAACCCTCTCGTCCCCTATATGGTGGCGCATCAGGAGTTTGCTCCCATGGCGGTGGCCTCGCCTTATCAGCGAGCGGTGGCGGTTGTGGTGGAGCCGCGCTGATGCGGGCGGCGTCTGTATGGCATCGCAGCGGGCTGATCGCGGGGATTGGCGGGTTGCTGATGCTGTCCGGGGGGGCGTTTGCCGATACCGAGCTTGACTGGCTCAAACGTGCCGCCACTGCAGCCAAACAACAGAACTACAGTGGCGTGTATGTGTACCATCAGGGCGAACACGTCGAAGTACTGCGGGTGTTGCACCGCATCGATGCGAACGGGGAACAGGAAAAGGTCGAAGTTCTGGACGGCGCCCCCCGCCATTTCCTGCGCATCAATAATGATGTTTATTGTCATTTGCAGGATGGCAAGCATGTGCGCCTGGAGCGCAATACGTCGCGTCGTTTTTTCCCGGCCTTGCTGCCGGCCGACCCCACAGGCCTGCTCGAATACTACGAGGCCAAGTTTGGCGGCACGGAGCGTGTGGCTGGAAGATCCGCCCAGGTGATGAAACTGGAGCCGCGCGATGGCTATCGCCATGCCTACAACCTGTGGCTGGACAAGCAGACAGGATTGCCGCTGAAGTCGCGTATCGTCAACAGCCATGGCAGCGTGGTGTCCATGTTCGTTTTCTCGGAAATCCAGATTGGCAAGGCGCCTGATATCCAGTTGTTTCATAACAACCTGGCGGGTAAGCAAATCCAGCAAGCCCGGCTCGATACGCCGGTCGACGCCACCTGGAGCGTGACGCCGCCTCCGGGGTTTGAGCAGGTTCAGGTGGCCGTGCGCCCGTTCCCAGGTAAAAAAGCACCGGTCACCCATATGGTTTTTTCGGATGGTTTGAGCGTGCTGTCATTGTTTGTCGAACCGGTCGATCCCAGGATTCAGCGTTTGCGGGGGCTGTCGGCTGAAGGTGCGATCGGCGCTTATGCGCGCGAGATCGATGGCCACAATGTGACGACCATGGGCGAAGTACCAGGCATGGCACTGATCGAGACCGGAAATTCGGTGAAAAGAAAGTAAGCCTGCCATGCTCGAGCAAACCGTTGAGGTCATGCAAGCCACACCGGACGGCATCTGGGTACGGGCTGTCGAACCGTCCGGCTGCGGCACTTGCGGAGGGCGGGGCTGCTCATCGCGCCGGATTGCCGAATTGTTCCAGCGCAAGCCTCGCCTGTTCCAGGTTGATTGCGACCTGTCGCTTGCTCCAGGCGACCGCGTCGTGGTCGGTATTGCCGATGGCAGCGTGCTGAAAAGCGCATTGCGCGTTTATGGCTTCCCCTTGGCCATGATGCTGGGGGGGGCGCTGTTGGCCCAAGCCGTACAGCCAGGTGACGGGCCGGCTTTGATCGGTATGTTGCTGGGGGGCGTGGCGGGATGGTTGGCCGCTCGGGGCGGGCGAATGAAGCGTCCGACCGTGCTCAGGCGTGAAGCGTGTTCTTTATCGAATCTGGTAAGGGAGCAGTCATGATGAAAAAGGCTCTGGCCGCGGTAGCGCTGGTGTTTGCCTTGTCAACGCCAGCCTTGGCAAAGGAAGTGGTGGATGTGGCCGATCTGGTTGAAAAACATGGCCCTGCGGTGGTTAACATCAGCACCACCAAGCTGGTGAAGCGCGGCAGCGAACGCTTTCCTTTTGCCGTGCCCAATGATGACGACATGCAGGAGTTCTTCCGTCGTTTCTTCCCGGGTGTGCCCGATGCACGCGGGCCGATGCGCGAGATTCCGGCGCGCGGCGCGGGTTCCGGTTTCATCGTCAGCCATGACGGCTACATTCTGACCAATGCCCACGTGGTGAATGATGCGGACGAAGTCGAAGTCAAGCTGATCGACAAACGCAAGTTCATTGCCAGGGTGATCGGCGCCGACAGCCGCACGGATGTCGCAGTGATCAAGATTACCGCCAGCAGCCTGCCTGTCGTCACACTGGGCGACCCTGCCAAGCTGCGTGTCGGCGAGGCGGTGGCGGCGATCGGATCGCCGTTCGGTTTCGAGAATTCGGTCACTGCGGGCATCGTTTCGGCCAAGGGGCGCTCGCTGCCGTCGGAAAGCTATGTGCCCTATATCCAGACTGATGTGCCGATCAATCCAGGCAACTCGGGCGGGCCGCTGTTCAACATGAAAGGCGAGGTGGTCGGGATCAATTCGCAAATTTACAGTCGAAGCGGCGGCTATCAGGGCGTGTCGTTCGCCATTCCCATTGATATCGCGATGGAAGTTGCCGGGCAATTGAAGCGCACTGGCAAGGTCTCGCGCGGCTGGCTGGGCGTGGTGATCCAGGAAGTGACGGCTGATCTTGCCGATTCGTTCGGACTGGATCGCCCGCGCGGCGCACTGATTGCGCAGGTGCAGCCGGAAAGTCCCGCAGAAAAATCAGGCTTGCAGGCGTCCGACGTGATTCTTGTGTTTGACGGCAAACTGGTGGAGAACTCCGGCGATCTGCCACGCATGGTCGGTATGACTCGGCCAGGAGCGAAAATCCCGGTTCAGGTTTGGCGCAAGGGCAGGATGCAGGCCGTGACCGTGGTGCTGGATGAAATGCCGGGTGAGGAAGTACTCGCTGGCAAGGAGAGCAGGACCTATTCGAGGGGCGGGCTGGCGCTTTCCGAACTGACGGCCGACCAGCGGCGCGAGCTTCGGATCGATCACGGACTGCTGGTGGAAGAAGTGACCGGCGATGCTGCACGTGCGGGTATTCGCGTCGGCGACGTGATACTGGCGGTGAACAACGCCAAGGTCGCCACGGTCGAGGCCTTCCGCCGGGCAATTGCCGTAGTTGCCAAGGGCAAGAGCGCAGCGATCCTGATCCGGCGCGGTGAGGGCTCGCTGTATATTCCGCTGAAGATTTCGGGTGAGTAAGACGCTTACGCTCTATACCCGGGCGGGCTGCCCGTTGTGCGATGACATGGTGGTCGCGCTGAGGCCCTTGATCGCGGCGAGCGGGCACCATCTGCAGGAACTCGACGTGGATGCCGATTTGGCGCTGAAAGCCCGTTTCGGCTGGGATGTGCCGCTCCTGTTCGATGGCGAACGCGAAATCTGCCGCCATTTCCCCGACTCCGGCGCGCTGCATAACTGGTTCGCCGTAAACGCCTGATTTCCGTTAAAATTCGCGGTCTTATCGCATCCTTGACCGGGCACGGAAGCGTGCCCGTTTTGTTGTGTCGCAGAATCTCATCCGCAACTTTTCCATCATCGCCCACATCGACCACGGCAAGTCCACGCTGGCGGATCGCTTGATCCAGTTTTGCGGCGGCCTGTCCGAGCGCGAGATGGAAGCCCAGGTGCTCGATTCGATGGATCTGGAGAAGGAGCGCGGCATTACCATCAAGGCGCAGACCGCGGCGCTGACCTATAAGGCGCAGGACGGCCAGATCTATCGCCTGAACCTGATCGATACCCCCGGCCACGTCGACTTTTCCTACGAAGTCAGCCGCTCGCTGTCCGCCTGCGAAGGCGCGCTGCTGGTGGTCGATGCCTCGCAGGGTGTGGAAGCGCAGACCGTGGCCAACTGCTACACCGCGATCGACCTCGGCGTCGAGGTCATCCCGGTGCTGAACAAGATCGACCTGCCGGCGGCCGACCCAGACCGGGTGGCGGAGGAAATCGAGGATATCGTCGGGCTGGACGCTAGCGAGGCGGTGCGCGCCTCGGCCAAGTCCGGCATCGGCATTCCCGAAATCCTCGAGGTGGTGGTGAGGCAGGTGCCGCCGCCGCGCGGCGACGAGGACGCGCCGCTGAAGGCTTTGATCATCGACTCGTGGTTCGACAACTACGTCGGTGTGGTGATGCTGGTGCGGGTGGTCGACGGCGTGCTGAAACCCAAGGACAAGATCCGCTTCATGGCCAGCGGCGCGCAGCACCTGACCGAGCATGTCGGCGTGTTCACGCCGAAATCGGTCGACCGGCCGCAGTTGTCGGCCGGCGAGGTGGGCTTCGTGATCGCCGGCATCAAGGAACTCAAGTCGGCGCAGGTGGGCGACACCATTACCCTGCTCGACAAGCCGGCCAGTGAGCCGCTGCCGGGTTTCAAGAAGGTGCAGTCGCAGGTGTTCGCCGGGTTGTATCCGGTCGAGTCGCACGACTTCGAGAACCTGCGCGATGCGTTGACCAAGCTGCAGCTGAACGACGCGGCGCTGCAGTTCGAGCCGGAAGTCTCGCAGGCGCTGGGCTTCGGCTTCCGCTGCGGCTTCCTTGGCCTGTTGCACATGGACATCGTGCAGGAGCGGCTCGAGCGCGAGTACAACATGGACCTCATCACCACTGCGCCGACGGTGGTGTATGAAGTGCTGATGAAGGACGGCACGCTGATCAACGTCGAGAACCCGTTCAAGCTGCCCGAGCTGTCGAAGATCGAGGAAATCCGCGAGCCCATCATCACCGCGACGATCTTCGTGCCGGAAGAATTCGTCGGCAACGTCATCACCCTGTGCAACCAGAAGCGCGGCATGCAGCTCGACATGCAGTACCACGGCCGCCAGGTCATGCTGCGCTACGACCTGCCGATGAACGAAGTGGTGATGGACTTCTTCGACAAGCTGAAATCGACCAGCCGCGGCTACGCCTCGCTCGACTACGAATTCAAGGAATACCGCGCGGGCGACCTGGTCAAGCTCGACATCCTGGTCAACAACGAGAAGGTCGATGCGCTGTCCCTGATCGTGCACCGCGCCACCAGCGTCTATCGCGGTCGTGAGCTTGCTTCCAAGATGCGCGAGCTGATCCCGCGCCAGATGTTCGACGTGGCGGTGCAGGCGGCGATTGGCGCCAACATCATCGCGCGCGAGAACGTCAAGGCGCTGCGCAAGAACGTGCTCGCCAAATGCTACGGCGGCGACATCACGCGCAAGAAGAAGCTCTTGGAAAAACAGAAGGCCGGCAAGCGTCGCATGAAGCAGGTCGGCAACGTCGAAATCCCGCAGGAAGCCTTTCTTGCCATTCTTCAGGTCTCGGACAAGTAAACATGAATTTTGCGCTGATTTTGTTTATCGCACTTGTTGTTACTGGCAGCATCTGGCTGCTGGATGTACTGGTGCTGAAGCGTGGTCGTGACCGGGACGTGCCGGAGCCGTTACTGGTCGAATATGCCAAGAGCTTCTTCCCGGTCATCCTGGTCGTTTTCGGTCTGCGTTCATTTCTGGTCGAGCCGTTCAAGATTCCGTCCGGATCGATGATGCCAACCTTGCTGATCGGCGACTTTATTCTGGTCAACAAATACACCTATGGCATTCGGTTGCCGGTGATCAACAAGAAAGTGGTGCCGCTCAGTAATCCCGAGCGTGGCGATGTCATCGTGTTTCGTTACCCGGCGGACCCGGGCCTCGATTACATCAAACGTGTGGTTGGCGTCCCGGGCGACGTGGTTGAATACCGCGGCAAGCAGCTCAGCATCAACGGCCAGCCGATACGTACCGTCAATACCGGTACCTACAGCTATGTCAGCAATGGCCTCAACTACATCACTGCCACGGTGTACGACGAATATCTCAGCGATGTGGGGCACACCATGATGATCGAGTCTGACAAACCCCCGGTCAATGTACGACAGGTGGTGGACTTTCCTAATCGTGACAGCTGCTCATACAATGTCGACGGCGAGGGCTTCGTCTGCCGGGTGCCGGATGGACACTATTTTTCGATGGGTGATAATCGCGATGCCAGCGGCGATAGTCGTTACTGGGGATTCGTTCCCGATGAGAACATCGTCGGCAAGGCTTTTTTCATCTGGATGAACTTCGATCATCTTGGCCGTATCGGCTCAATCATTCGATAAGGACTCACCATGCACACTGCTAGCTCCATGAAATCCCGTCAACGCGGACTCGGCATGATCGGCTTTCTGTTTATGGCCGGGGCCTTTGGCGTCGTTGTGACGCTGGCATTGAAACTGATACCGGCCTACATCGATTACTTCACCCTGAAGAAAATTCTTGTCACCATAAGCGGGGATTCCAGCAGCGCCACCAAGAGCAATGCCGAGTTGCGCGAAGATTTTTCACGACGCGCCAAAATTGACAATGTGAAAGTGGTTACGCCGGAGGAACTCGTCATTGATCGTTCCGGTGGCGCTCCGGTCATCTCGGTGGATTACGAGTACCGCGCCCCGCTCGTCGCCAACGTCAGGCTGGTGGTCGATTTCAGCGCCAGCTCCGACCCCAACGCCACGCCCGCCCAGGTTGAATAATCCCGTGCTGACCCAGCGCCTGCAACAGGCGCTGGGATACACCTTCATTCGGGCAGATCTCCTGACGCAGGCGCTTACGCACCGTAGCTACGGATCAGTCAACAACGAGCGGCTCGAATTTCTTGGCGATTCGGTACTGAACTGCACCGTTGCCCGTACATTGTATGACGCGTTTCCCGACTTGCCGGAGGGCAGCTTGTCGCGCTTGCGTGCCAATCTGGTGCGCCAGGAAACCCTGGCTGACATCGCAGCCGGCCTGCGGCTTGGGGACAGCCTGCGTTTGGGCGAAGGTGAACTCAAAAGTGGCGGCTTTCGTCGGCCTTCGATTCTGGCCGATGCCCTTGAATCCTTGTTTGGAGCAGTTTTCCTGGATGCCGGGTTCGATGCTGCGCAAGGTGTGGTGCGTGGCTTGTTCGATCCTCTGGTGGCGAAGATCGATCCCAAGGCTTCTGGCAAGGACCCCAAGACACAATTGCAGGAAATGCTGCAATCGCGCCGCCTGCCACTGCCGGACTACCGACTGGTCGACACCGAGGGTGAGGCGCACGACCAGAGTTTCATCGTCGAATGCGTGCTGGCCAAACCCGTAATCAACACGCGTGGCGTAGGCAAAAGCCGGCGCGCTGCCGAACAGGAGGCCGCACGCCAGGCGTGCGAGCAGTTGCAAAAATGAGCGAATTCAAGTGCGGCCTGATCGCCATTGTCGGGCGTCCCAACGTCGGCAAGTCGACGCTGCTTAACCGGATTGTCGGACAGAAAGTCAGCATTACCTCGCGCAAGGCGCAGACCACGCGCCATCGGGTAATGGGTATCCACACCACCGACGAAGCACAGTTCGTCTTCGTCGATACGCCGGGCTTCCAGACGCGTCATACCAGTACCATGAATCGTGCAATGAACAAGCGGGTGCGCGAGACCCTGTCGGACACCGATGTGGTGATGATGCTGGTGGAGGCGGGCCGGCTGAAGAAAGAGGATCGCCAGGTGATGGAACTGCTGCCGAAGGATCGTCCGCTGATCCTGGTGGTGAACAAGGTCGATCAAGTCAAGGATCGCGCCGAGTTGATGGCCTATCTGCAGGAAGTCGCCGCTGCACATGCATTCACCGAGATCGTTCCCGTATCAGCCAAGCAGGGCAGCAACCTCGACGAGTTGCTGAAAACCCTGCAAACCCATCTGCCGGAAAATCCGCCGCTGTTCGAGGAGGACGACGTCACCGACCAGACCGAGCGCCAACTGGCTGCCGAGCTCATCCGCGAAAAAGTGTTTCGCCTGTGCGGCGAGGAAATTCCCTACGCGGTCGCGGTCCAGATCGATAAATTCGAGGAGGAGGGTAACCTGCGCCGCATCTTCGCCACCATCCTGGTTGACCGCGACAGCCACAAGCCCATCATCATCGGCAAGGGCGGCGAGAAGCTCAAGACCATCTCCACCCAGGCACGCCTGGACATGGAACGCGCGTTCGACAGCAAGGTCTATCTGGAAGTCTGGGTCAAGGTCAAGGGCGGCTGGGCCGACGACGTGCGCATGCTGAAATCGCTCGGACTGGATTGAAAATCTTCATCCGCGAATACCAAAGGGCATAAAGGACGCGAAGGAACGCGAAGATAAATGATTGGGGATGCGTGATCACGTAATGCACAAAAAATTCATGTTTGTGTTTTGGGTTTTTTTCGCGTTTCTTCGCGTCCTTCGCGGATAACAGTTTTTATGTCCACCTCCACCGACGCCCGCATCAACAACGAGCCTGGCTTCGTCCTCCACACGTATCCATTCAAGGAAACCAGCGTGGTGGCGGAGGTGTTTACCCGCAGCCATGGGCGCGTGGCGTTGATCGCACGCGGCGCCCGTCGTCCGGCATCCATGCTGCGTGGCCTGGTACAGCCTTTTACGCCGCTTTTGCTGTCGTGGTTTGGTAAATCCGAGTTAAAAACCCTGCACACTGCCGAATGGCAGGGCGGCGTGGTTGCGCCACAGGGGCGCGCGCTGATGTGTGGTTTTTACCTCAATGAGTTGCTGTTGCGCTTGCTGGCACGCGGTGACGCCCACGAACGGTTGTATGACCGTTATATCGACACGCTCGACCAGCTGGCTGACGAGGCCTGCTCAAGCGATCAGGAGCGTGCCGCTTGTTTTGAGCGGATCCTGCGCCGATTTGAGAAAAACCTGCTGTCCGAGATCGGCTATGGTGCGACGTTCGACATCGATGCCGATAGCGGGGCATTGATCGAACCGGAAGTCCGTTATGTGTTTCAGCCTGAACGTGGTGCCTTGAGGTCGGTTGGGCAGCCCGGCTGCCCGGTGTCCGGGCAGACGCTGATCGATCTGGCTACTGACCGCTTTGAGCGGCAGGCCACACTGGCCGAGGCCAAGGCCCTGATGCGCACTCTGATCAACCATACCCTGGGCGCGAAGCCGCTTTATACTCGCCAGCTACTGCGCGAACTCACAGATTTAAACCCATGAGCATCTATCTCGGCATCAACATCGATCACATCGCCACCCTGCGCCAGGCGCGCAAGACCCGTTATCCCAGCCCGGTCGAGGCCGCACTCATGGCGGAAACCGCCGGCGCCGACTCGATCACGCTGCACCTGCGCGAAGATCGCCGCCACATCCAGGACGAGGACGTCGCCATCCTGCGACAGGTGCTGAAAACCAAGATGAACCTGGAAATGGCGGTCACCGAGGAAATGCTCGGCATTGCCATGGCCACGCAGCCTCAGGACGTTTGTCTCGTTCCGGAAAAACGTGAAGAACTCACCACCGAGGGCGGCCTCGACGTGAAAAGTCAGTTGCATCGAATGACGGATGCCTGCAAACGTCTCGGCGATGCAGGCATTCGCGTCTCGCTTTTCATCGACGCCGATTTCGCGCAACTTGATGCGGCCCACACGGCCGGCGCACCGGTGGTCGAAATCCACACCGGGCACTATGCCGATGCGCCGACCGACGAGGCTCGCCTGATCGAGTTCGAACGCATCCGCATGGCTGTGGCCTATGGGCGCAGTCTAGGTCTTACGGTCAACGCGGGTCATGGGCTGACCTATCATAACGTGCAGCCGATTGCGGCACTGCCGGGGATTCGTGAACTCAACATCGGCCACGCAATCGTTGCACAGGCCCTGTTTACCGGATGGAAAGACGCCGTGTCAGAAATGAAGCGCCTGATGACGGAAGCCGCAGTTCAGGACGATTGATCGCCAGAGATCGGCCGGTCTCCGTGGCCGCCCGAATGCTGTCTTGTAGAAGATTCAAGTCTGAGCCCCATGGATCCTGCCTCTTTTTTATATGTGGTGATGCTTTGCGCGGGGCTGCTGGCCGTCCTGTATGTCCCCTCTATCAGGACGGGTCTCAACCTTGCGGATGAAGGCTATCTCTGGCTAGGTTCGCTCAAGGTGCTTGAGGGGGCTGTGCCGATTCGGGATTTTCGCGCCTACGATCCCGGCCGCTATTACTGGTGCGCCTTGTGGATGCGTCTGCTGGGTCGAGGGCTTCTGTCGCTGCGGATCGCCTCGGTGGCCGCGGGCTTGCTTGGGCTTGCCATGGGAGCCAGCGCGGTCTTTTTGGCGACTCAGGACTGGTTGATGACCATCGGCGCGGCTTGTTTGCTGACCGCCTCGCTGTACCCGCCATACAAGCAAATTGACATGGTTTTTCCCATGTCATCGGCATTCATCGCAGTCATGCTGACGAGTGATCCCACCTGGGGACACTTTTTCTTCGCCGGGCTTTTCGTCGGGATGAGCCTGATTTTCGGGCTCAATCACGCGCTGTACGCCGGTACAGGATTCGCGCTTGTCATCGCGATCATGCTGGTGCACGGACATGGCCCGGATTACACCGTTTCTCTGCCTGGATATGTCGCCGGGCTGGGCATCGGGGCGCTGCCCACGCTGGCGTCATTCGTTCTGGTTCCGGGCCTGTTTCAGGCCTACTGGCGTCAGAAGGTCATGCGAGTCATTAAACGCGGAACCACCAATCTGGCCCTTCCCATTCCCTGGTTGTGGCGACCCATCCCTGCGCACCTCAGGAAAATGGGGGGAAGGGCGCTCATCATGCAGTCAGCATTCACGCTTATGCCCATTTTCCTGGGGGGGGTGATTGCTCTGGCCGTCCTGATTGGCCCGTCGTCACCTCTTGAGTGGGCCGTGTTTGCAGCGAGCGCCATCGGCTTGGGCTATATGCACCACGCCATGAGCCGGGGAAATCTGCCGCATTTGACGCAGGCCAGCGGCCCCTTGCTGATTGCGTTTGCCATTCTGCTTTCCAGCTTGACCTATGGCTGGGTGGCGATGGCCATCCTGGCCGCTTTCATTCTTCGGTATGTCTATCTGCTTATTCAAGGTCCGACCTCCAGGCTGGCCGGGGAAATTGCGCACGAGCAATTCGAGGCGGGCGGAACATCGTTGCGTCTCGACAGGCAACTGGCCCGCTACCTGATTCAGATACGTGCGTTGGTCGAGCGCTATTCCAGCGCGGGCGAGCCGGTCCTGTTCGTCCCGACGCTGATCATGCTTTATCCGTTGCTGAACCGGCAGCCCGCCTGCTATGACATTTTTTGCGTCTACCCGGCTATGGAGGAAGAGGAAATGGCCATGATCAGGCAGCTCAAATTGGCCGGGGCACGCTTTGCCCTGATTCTTAACTATCCTCAGGATGAACGGGACGCCCTGCGATTCAGCAATACCCATCCCCGTGTCTGGGAATTTCTGCACCGGGAATTCGTCCCGCTGGAAAAGAACGGAGGATTGCCCGAGGATCATCATGTCTTCGTCAAGCCGGACAGGCCGACAGAAGAACTCATGTAAGATTTGCCCCACCAATTTCAGACGGGCAAGACGATATGCAAGACCATTTGCGCGCCCCGCATAATGACTACCAGCTCGATTATTTCGAAAGTTTAGAGCGAGCGCGTATTGCCCCGGGTGAAACACCGTACGTCCTCGCCCATGTCGAGCGCATGATTGCCGAGGTGCTCCTGGCGCCGGGACAGTCCATCCTCGAGGTTGGCAGCGGCCTGGGGAAGTTCACCCTGCCATTGGCCGCGCGCGGTTATCGCATCACGGCAAACGACTTGTCGCCCCGTCTGCTGGAGCGTCTCGACCAGGCTGCAGAGGGCCGGGTGACGACCGTTTGTTGCGACATCCACGACATTGAGCGTCATGTCGAGACGCCGTTCGACCGCATCATCGGGTTTTTCGTCTTGCATCATCTCGTCGAGTTCGATGAGGCCTTTCGGGCGCTTTCCAGGGTGATGCAGCCAGGCGGCCGCATTGCGTTTTGCGAACCGGTCGCCTGGAACCCGCTGTATTATTTTCAGATTCTGGCCACGCCGGGCATGCGATTCGCCGGCGAACCGTCCATCACCGCCATGCGCCCGGGCATCATCCTGCCGGCGCTAAGTCAGGCCGGATTTGTTGAGACAAGCAGCCGTACCTACGGTTATTTCCCGCCTTTCGTCAAAAACCGCGCCTGGGGAGAGAAGCTGGAAGGCTGGCTCGATGCCCGTCCTTTCGTGCCTTTCCCCAATGCTTTTCAGGTGTTCACTGCGCGGATGCCTGGTTAAACCGATGCATGACGGGATTTGTCCGGAATGCCGGTCGCTGATTGTTCGCAGCGGGAATGTGCAGGCCTGCCTTCATTGCGGTTGGGAACAGCGCCGCATGGATCGGCTCTGGCTGACGCATCGCGATATCTGCCCGACAGGTTTCGACGCGGAGGCCGCCACCCGCTTGCGGGCCATGGAACCCCATTTCTGGATGCGGGGCCGGCGACGTCTGGTCGAACGCCTGCTGGGTCGCCTGGTTGACGCCAGCCGGAACGCCAGGCAGGCGGTCGAACTCGGTTGTGGTGCCGGCGGGCTGCTGCTGGTGCTGGAGCAACGGTTTTCACGTGTTATCGCAGTTGATGCCTACGCCGCCTTGCTGGAGCAGGCAGCCCTGAATTCGGAAAGAACCGAGTTGCTCCAGGCTGACGTGACGAGAACCCCGCTGCCGGATGGCGAGGCCGATCTGGTCATGGCGCTCGACGTCATCGAACATGTCGATCCTGACGCACTCCTTACCGAGGCGCGTCGTATCGCAGCGCCGGGCGGCGTTCTGCTGCTTTCGGTTCCCGCCGCGCCCGCCTTATGGAGCCGCATGGATGAGTTGGCGGGCCATCGTTGCCGCTATATGCGAAGCCAACTGGCGGACGAGTTGGCGCGCAACGGCTGGACGCTGCTGGGCTTTACGCATTACCAGTGCCTGCTTTTCCCGCTCGTCTGGCTGAGCAATATGCTCGGCAAGCGCGCCGATCCTGATTTTGAGCGCCGACCGCCTGCCTGGCTGGACCGCTTTTTGGGGGGCATCAATGATCTGGAAATCGCCCTGTTCGGGGCGGTTTCCCTGCCCTTCGGCTCATCGTTGTTCATGTGGGCCGAGGCGAAACCGAAAGCGTCCGAATGATTGATCTTTTCCTGTTCGAAAATGAGGCGCCCCAGGCGAAGCATGCTATGGCGCATGGGATACGCCACTTTCTGCTGGATTGGGAAATCGTTGACAAGGCTGAGCGTCAGAAGGGTTTCGATACTGAAATCAGGCCTGGTACCGTTGACGATCTGTGTGCGCTGACCGCCGTGCCGGGCGGCACGACATGGTGCCGCATCAACCGGTATGGCCTGCAAACCGCCAGGGAAATCGATGCGGCAGTCGCAGCCGGAGCCGAAGGGCTATTCCTGCCGATGGTCACTTCGCTGTCTGAAGTCGAGGATTTTTTGCGTCTCGTTGGCGCCCGCTGCGCAACGGGCATCATGGTCGAAACGGTGGAGGCCTACGCCATGGCCCGTGACCTGGCGAGCCTTCCGCTTCAGCGTGTGTACTTCGGCCTGAATGATTTTGCGATCAGCCGCGGCGGCGGCTCGATCTTCCGGGCCGTGCTGGACGGATCAGTCGAGCGCATGCGCGAGATATTCCGGGAGCAGGCCTTTGGCTTCGGCGGCATGACGGCGATCGAGGCCGGCGATCCCCTGCCGGCCAGACTGTTGCTGGAGGAGATGGCGCGTCTGCATTGCAACTACACTTTCCTGCGCCGTTCGTTCCGGCGCGACACGCGGGCGTGTTGCCCCGGTGAGGTTGTCGCCGGCATTCAGGCGGCCTGGCAACGATGCCGCAAACGCGATGCAGAAACCATCCGGCGCGACCGCCAGATACTGGAGACCAGGCTGCATGAACTCTGTCGCTGACCGGTTTTCCGGCCGCCGGGCATTCGTGACGGGTGGCAACGGCTTCATCGGCGCCAATCTGGTACGCGAACTGCTCCGCCAGGGAGCGCATGTTCACCTGCTGTTGCGGCCGCAGGCGGATACCCGGCGCTTGCAGGGGATGGCGGGAGAGATCCGGATCCACCACGGTGACATCACCGACGGCTTCGCTCTCGCGGCCGCTTTCGACACGGCCGCTCCGGATTTTGCCTTCCATCTGGCGACCGCGCGCGGCAACGACCCTGCCGCCTGGGCTCGGCTCGCCGAAACCAGTGCGATTGGTGCGCTTCGATTGATCGACGCGCTGCAAAACAATTCTGTGACCCGTCTGGTGGTCGCAGGCAGCAGTCTGGAATATGGACCGGCAATTCACCCCCATCAGGAGATGGACGCGTTGGCCCCGACGACTTGGCACGGGGTGGGGAAGGCGATGGCATCCCTCGCCTACCGCCAGGCGGCCGCATCGATGCAACTCAGCATCAACCAGTTGCGCCTGTTTCATGTCTATGGCCCCTGGGAGGCCGCATACCGCCTACTGCCCACTGCCATTGGCGCGGCACTGGCCGGTCAGCCCTTGCCGTTGACCCGCCCCGGGATCAAGCGCGACTGGGTTTACGTCGAGGATGTTGTCGAGGCCTTGCTGGCCGCCGCCCTGGCAGACCGGCAGGGCGAGGTCTACAACATTGGCTCCGGCACCGAAACGAGTAACGAGGAGGTGGTGAGCATCGTCGAGCAGGTAACCGGAAAACTTATTGCCAGGCAGCCGCATGCTTTCTTGCCCAGCGCTTCCGATACGGATCATCGCTGTGCCGATATTGGCAAAGCCAGGGCGGACTTGGGCTGGTCGCCACGTCACGATCTTGCCGACGGCATTGCCGCCACGCTTGCCTGGTGCCGGCTGAACCCTTCGGCCTGGGAAAGCGGAATGGGGGGGCGTCCGCAACATGTCTGATGCGCCCCCGGCACGCTGCAACTTGGCAATCATCGTCCCGGTATACGGCAATGCCGAAACTGTGGAAGAACTCGCCGAACGCGTGCGTGCCGCATTGGCCGATTGTGTACCGGATTATCGCCTGCTGTTCGTGGTGGACGCCAGTCCGGACGCTTCCTGGTCGATTGTTCGCAAGCTATCTGAGCAGGATCCGCACAACCGGAGTCTCCTGCTCGAGCAGAATGTTGGCCAGCACCGCGCCCTGCTGGCCGGAATGGCCCACGTGGAGGCTGAGTATTACGCCATTCTCGACGCGGACCTGCAGGATCCGCCCGAACTTCTCGGCGCACTCCTGGAACTGGCGCGAAGCCGGAACGAAACGGTGTTCGCCATTCGCGAGGGCATCTATCAGTCCTGGAGCAGGATGCTGACCTCGCGCATATTCAAGGGGCTGCTCGGTTTGTACGTTGGCTTGCCGGCCAATGTCGGAACCTGTCTGGTCATTCCGCGAGCGGTTTCCATATCCATGCTCGGTTTTGCCGGTCCGCATGTCCATGTGGTCGTCATGGCGCGATGCTTTTCGCGTGCATGGCGTTTTCTGCCCTATCGGCGGGACGTCAGGGAAAGCGGGCAATCTGCCTACTCAGTCCGAGGAAGATGCAAGGCTGCCTGGGCGGCAATACGCTGTGCCTGGGCATGTCGCATGCGCCTGCCTTCCCGCTGAGATTCAGCGCAGCAGTTTCTTTTTCAGTTTGAGGCGCACGTAGAGCAGCACGATTACCGCGACCGCGCCCAGCGTGATCAGGGTGATGAGATGCAGGTTGTCGCGGATGGCCGCTTCGTTGTGGCCGAGGCTGTATCCGAGCACGGCGAGGATGGTGACCCAGATGCCCGCGCCGAGGCTGGTGTAGAAGCTGAACACAGCCAGATTCATGCGCGCGAGTCCCGCGGGCAACGAGATGTATTGCCGCACCGCCGGGATCAGCCGCCCGGTGAAAGTCGAGATGTGGCCGTGGCGCGCGAAGAAGTCCTCCATGCGTTGCAACGAGTGCTCCTTGAACAGCACGTATTTGCCGTAGCGCAGCAGGAAGGGGCGGCCAAGCTTCATCGCCAGCCAGTAGTTGAAGAGTGCACCGAAAAGGCTGCCGCCGATGCCGGCCAGAACCGCCAGCGCCAGATTCATCTCGCCCTTGTAGGCCAGATAGCCGGCTGGAATCATGACCACTTCACTGGGGAAGGGGAAGAAACTCGATTCCAGCGCCATCATGAGAAAGATGCCCGGATAGCCCCAGGCGCCGACCGTGTTGACGATGGTTTGGATGATGTCGTGGAGCATTTTGTATAGCGGAGGGTCGAGAGCGGAGAGTCGAGAGCGGGCGGTTCTGCTCTCCGCGCTCGACTCCCCACTCTCGGCTTAAGGTCACACGACCATTTCTTCCTTCTTCTCCACCGGCTTGATGAAGTGCTCGCGCTTGACGCCGAACATCAGCAACAGCGGGCTGGCGACGAGGGTGGAGGAATAGATGCCGAACATGATGCCGATGGTGAGCGCCAGCGCGAAGTTGTGCAGTGCTTCGCCGCCGAAGAACAGCATCGACAGCACCATGATCTGCGTCGACCCGTGGGTGATGATGGTGCGGCTCATGGTACGGGTGATGGCGTCGTCGATGATGTGCGGGATGGTGGCGCCGCGCATCTTGCGGATGTTTTCGCGGATGCGGTCGAAGATCACCACCGATTCGTTGACCGAGTAGCCCAGCACCGCCAGCACGCCGGCCAGCACCGTAAGGGTGAATTCCCACTGGAAGAACGCGAACACGCCGAGAATGATGACGATGTCGTGCAGGTTGGCGAGCATGCCGGCCACCGCGAAGCGCCATTCGAAGCGGATCGCCAGATAAGCCATGATGCCGAACGTGACCACCAGCAGGGCCAGGGCCCCGCTGTCGTAAAGCTCTTTTCCGACCTGCGGGCCGACGAAGTCGACACGCTTGAGCTCAACGCCGGCATCGGCTGCGGTCAGTGCGTCCATCACGCGATTACTGGTTTGCGCGGCATCGATATCGCCCTTGACCGGCAGGCGGATCAGCACGTCGCGACTGGTGCCGAAACTCTGCACCGAGACTTCGGGCAAGCCGGTCTTTTCCAGTGCGCCGCGGATTGCCTGCAGGTCGGCGGGCTGGCCATAGCTGACCTCGATCACGGTGCCGCCGGTAAAGTCGACACCCAGGTTGAGGCCTTTATCCCACAGCGCCCATACCGAGAACAGGAAGGTGAGCAGCGAAATGGCTGTGGTCGCCTTCCCCCAGCTCATGAAGGGGATGGTTTTCTTGAAGGGAAAGAAATCGATCATGGGATGCCTTAAATCGAAAGTTTTGTCAGACGCGCCTTGTGGCCATAGGTCAGGTTGGCCATCGCACGCGATACGGTTACCGCGCTGAACATCGAGGTGAGGATGCCGAGGCACAGCACCACGGCAAAGCCTCGCACCGGGCCCGAGCCAAGCCAGAACAGCGAGATGGCGGCGATCAGGGTGGTGACGTTTGCGTCCAGGATGGTGCCCCAGGCACGCTCATACCCCGCGCTGATGGCCGCCTGTGGGGTCGCACCGTTGCGCAACTCTTCGCGGATGCGTTCGTTGATCAATACGTTGGCGTCGATGGCCATGCCGAGCGTGAGCGCGATGGCAGCCATGCCGGGCAGGGTCAGCGTGGCCTGCAGCATGGAGAGCAGCGCGATCAGGAAGAAACCGTTGATGGCGAGCGCGACCGACGAGAACAGGCCGAATACTTTGTAGTAGAAACTGATGAACACTACTACGGCCATGAAGCCCCAGATATTGGAATTGAAACCCTTGGCGATGTTTTCGGCGCCCATGCTGGGGCCGACAGTGCGTTCCTCGATGATCTGCATCGGTGCGGCCAGCGCGCCGGCGCGCAGCAGCAGGGCCACGTCGGAGGCTTCCTGTGCGGTTTCCATGCCGGTGATCTGCACCCGGCCGCCGCCGATTTCCTCGCGGATCACCGGCGCGGTGATCGCCTCGGCAACGCCTTTTTCGATCAACAGGATGGCCATGCGCTTGTTGACGTTTTCGCGCGTCACATCCTTGAAGATGCGTGCGCCCTTGCCGTCCAGGCTGATGTGCACCGCAGCCTGGCCACTGGTGTTGTCGAAGCCGGGGGCTGCATCGGTGATCGAGTCGCCGGTCAGCACCACATCCCTTTTCACTGCAATCAGACCACCGTCCCGGCTGGTCACCACATCCGCGCCGAATGGCACCTGACCCTGTGCCAGCGCCTGCGGGTCGGCCAGTTCGTCGACCATGCGGATTTCCAGGGTGGCGGTGCGGCCGAGGATGTCCTTGGCCTTGGCCGTGTCCTGCACGCCGGGCAGTTGCACCACGACGCGGCTGGCGCCCTGCTGCTGGATCACCGGTTCCGCCACGCCAAGCTCGTTGACACGGTTTCTGAGGGTGGTGATGTTCTGCTGCAGGGCAAATTCCTGCACCTTGGTTTCGGTTTCAGGTTTCAGGCGTGCGGTGAGGGTGAAGCCATCGGCCTGGTCTTCCGGGGTGAACACCAGCTCGGTGAACACCGTGCCCAGTTTGTTGGCGGCGGCATCGCGCTGGTCGCGGGTGACGAAATGGACGGTGACTGCATTGCCTTCGCGACTGATGCGCCCGTAGCGGATCTTCGCGCTGCGCAATTCGGTGCGGAAATCGTTCTGGTAGCGGATGGCGGATTTTTCCAGCGCGGCTTTCATGTCGACTTCGAGCAGGAAGTGCACCCCGCCGCGCAGGTCGAGGCCGAGATACATCGGCAGCGCACTGATCGAAGTCAGCCAGTCGGGCGACGCCGATACCAGGTTCAGCGCCACGGTGTAGCGATCTCCCAGCCCGTTCTGCAGCACATCCTTGGCTTGAATCTGCACGTCGGTGCTGGCAAAGCGGGTCTTGATGCTGTTCCCCGCCAGTTCAACTCCGCTGTAGGCGATATTGGACGACTTGAGCAGCGACTCTACCTTTCCCAGCAATGCGGTATCGACCTTTTCGCTGGTGCGCACCGGCGATACCTGAACGGCCGGCAGCTCGCCAAAAAAGTTGGGCAGGGCGTACAGGAAAGCGACGACAAGCGTGAAGCCGATGAGGATGTATTTCCAGAGCGGGAAGCGGTTCATTGTTTAGCCGAGAGCGGTGAGCGGAGAGGGACGAGCAGGGACTGAGGGCGCTGCTGCTCGCGCGTCGTTGTCTTACAGGCCCTTGATGGTGCCCTTCGGCAGCAGGGTCTGGATCGACTGCTTCTGCACGTGGGTGATCACGCCGTCGGCGATTTCCAGCGACACGTACTGCTCGCCGATTTTGGCGACCTTGCCGACCTGGCCGCTGGCGGTGATGATTTCATCGCCCTTTTGCAGTTCGGTCAGCATTTTTTTCTGCTCCTTGGCGCGTTTCATCTGCGGACGGATGAGCATGAACCAGAACAGGACAAAAATGATGATGAGCGGCAGGAACTGCTCAAACCCCGGGGTGGCCTGGGCAGCGGATTGCGCGTGGGCAAGAGAAATCATGGGCAAAACTCCAAAATTAAAGCGAAAAAACAGGTTCTTTAAAAACCCGGCGATTCTACCATCCGCACGTTTGCATCTCGTGAAACTGCGTGCTGAAGTCGGCAAAGCGATGCGCTTCGATCGCCGCGCGCATGTCGGCCATCAGGCGATGGTAGTAATGCAGGTTGTGGATCGTGGCCAGCCGAGCGCCCAGTATTTCGTTGGCGCGGATCAGGTGATGCACGTAGGCGCGGCTGAAATGGGTGCAGGTGTGGCAGGTGCACTCATCATCGATCGGCGCGGTGTCGGTTTTCCAGCGTGCATTGCGGATGCGCATGTCGCCGCGCCGGGTGAACAGGATGCCGTGGCGCGCGTTGCGCGTCGGCAGCACGCAGTCGAACTGGTCGATCCCTTGCGCCACCGCCGCAACCAGGTCGGACGGCGTGCCGACGCCCATCAGGTAGCGCGGCTTGTTGGCCGGCAGTTGCGGCGCGGTGTGGGCAAGAATGCGTGTCATGTCCTCCTTCGGCTCGCCCACGGAAAGACCGCCGATGGCGTAGCCGTCGAAGGCCATATCAATGAGCTGGCTTGCGGATTCGTCGCGCAGGCCTTCATACATGCCGCCCTGCACGATGCCATACAGCGCGTTGGGGTTGCCGGCGTGCGCCGCCTTCGAGCGTTCGGCCCAGCGCAGGCTCATGCGCATCGAATCGGCCGCTTCACGTTCGCTAGCCGGGTAGGGCGTGCACTCGTCGAAAATCATCACGATGTCGGAATTCAGCGTGCGCTGGATCTGCATCGAGATTTCCGGGGTGAGAAACAGCTTGTCGCCGTTGATCGGCGAGGCGAATTTCACGCCTTCTTCGGTGATCTTGCGCAGTTTGCCCAGGCTGAATACCTGGAAGCCGCCAGAATCGGTGAGGATGGGTTTGTCCCAGCCCATGAAGCGGTGCAGGCCGCCGAAGCGTTCGATCACGTCCAGCCCCGGGCGCAGCCACAGGTGGAAGGTGTTGGACAGCACCATCTCGAAGCCGATATCGGTGAGTTCAAACGGCGACATCGCCTTTACCGTGCCGTAGGTGCCCACCGGCATGAACACCGGCGTCTGCACGGTGCCGTGCGCGAGGTGGAGCTGGCCGCGGCGCGCGCCGCCGTCGGTGGTGATGAGGTCGAATTTCATGCGGGAGGGCGCTTTTCTAGGAACATGGCATCGCCATAGCTGAAGAAACGATAGCGTTCGGCAATGGCGTGGGCGTAGGCCGCACGGATGGTATCGGTGCCGGCAAACGCCGAGACCAGCATCAGCAGCGTGGATTT
>DILD01000026.1:0-10854 GCA_002424845.1 Thiobacillus denitrificans
ACCGGCGTGACGATTTCCGCCGACCACAAGGTCAAGGACACGCACAAGGTCGCGCCACCAGCGGCCGATAAGCCGGCGCACATCCCCATGCCCAAGGCTGCGCCGGCGCAGATTTCTGCCGAAGGCACCCAGCCGCCAGTGGCGCGTCCGTCGGGTCGCCAGGCCAGTCCTTATGCGCGCAAGGTCGCGGCGCAGCTGGGCGTGAACCTAACGGGGCTTGCCGGCACCGGCCCGTCCGGCGTGATCGTCGCCGCCGACGTGGCGCGTGCGCGTCCGTCGATGCAGGAAGTTGCGCACTCGCTGCCGCAGGTCGACGTGCCGGGCCAGGGTCGCAAAATGACCTCGATGGAAAAGGCCGTCTCCCACGCGATGACCGCCTCGCTGACGCTGCCGACCTTCAACGTCACGATGAACATCAATACCGCCGCGCTGACCGCCGCCGCCAAGGCGAAAAAGGTGTCGGTGACGGTGGCGATCGCCAAGGCCTGCTCGGTCGCGATGGCAAAATTCCCGCGCATGAACTGGGCCTACCAGCCGGTCGACAAGCTGGTCGAACGCGCCAACCACGACTTCGGCGTGGCGGTGATGTCGAACGACGGCGGTCTGGTGGTGCCGATCCTGCACGGCATCGAGAAGAAGCCGCTGGAGGCGCTGCAGAGCGACTGGACCGGGCTGGTCGAGCGCGCACGCGTGCGCAAACTCGCGCCCGCCGAGTATTCCAACCCCACCTTCACCATTTCCAACATGGGCATGCTGGGCGTGTCGCATTTCACCGCGATCCCCACTCCCGGCATCGCCGCAATCCTGGCGATCGCCGCCAACGGTCCGCAGGGCACCCCGTTCACCATCACCGGCGACCACCGCGTGCTGAACGGCGCCGACGTGGCGCTTTACCTGGCCACGCTGAAGCAGACCATCGAAACGCCCGACGCCTGGATGGCGGGCGGCGCGGCGGCGGCTGAAGCCGTCACCGGCGCAGCCGCCACCACCAGTGCGCCAGTGTCGCCCATCCCCGAGGGCAATTGGGACTTCCCGGTCGTCGTCGTCGGCGGCGGCCCCGGCGGCGAGGACTGCGCACGCGATCTGGCCGACCACGGCGTCAAGGTCATGATGGTCAATAACGAGCCCTTCCCCGGCGGTGAATGCCTGTGGCGCGGCTGCATCCCGTCCAAGGCCTGGCGCGCCGCGGCCGACGTCATCCGCAACCGCACGCACGACGCCGAGATGGGTGTCGACGGTACCAACACACCCAAGCTCAACTGGGCGCAGGTGGAAAAGCACCGCCGCTGGGTGCAGACCAGCCGCGGCGAAATGGCGCTGAAGGCCGACAAGGGCATGAAGATCGACGTGCGCGAAGGCTACGGCGAATTCGTCGACGCCCACACGCTGAAAATCACCCCGGTCGAGGGCGAACCCTACACCGTCAGTTTCGGCGCGGCGGTGATTGCCACCGGCGCACCCGCCTTCGTGCCGCCGATCCCCGGCGCGCGCGAAAACCTGGCAAGCGGCGGCGTGGTCACCTCCGACACCATCTGGAACCTCGCCAAGCCGCCGAAGAAGCTCGGCATCGTCGGCGGCGGCGTGATCGGCGTCGAGATGGCGCAGATCTTCCGCGACTTCGGCACCGAGGTGCTGATGCTGGAGCGCCACGACCGCATCCTCGCCGAAATCGAGGAGGAAATCGGCAAGACGCTGATCGCCTCGCTGGAAAAGGAAATCACCGTCGTCACCAACGCCGACATCAAGGAAGCCAGCGGCAAGCCCGGCAAGATGAAGCTGCGCTACGCAAACAAAGAAGGCGTCGAATCGGTGTTCGATTGCGACGCCATCCTGATGGCCACCGGCAAGCGCCCCGACACCAGCAAGCTGAATCTGGACAAGGTCGGCGTCGAACTCGACGGCGCGGCGATCAAGGTCAACGCGCGCTGCCAGACCAGCGCAGCGAACATCTACGCGGTCGGCGACGTCATCGGCGGCTATATGCTCGCCCACACCGCCGCCACCCAGGGCCGTGTCGCTGCCAGCAATCTGCTTGGTCACGCCAGCGAATACGACCAGGACAAGGATTGCGGCGTCACCTTCTCGCGCCCGCAGGCCGGCTTCGTCGGCTTGAGCGTCGCGCAGGCCAAGGCCAAGGGCATCGACGCGGTGGAAGCCAAGATGCCGATGAGCATTGACGCCAAAGCGATGATCACCGGCGAGACCGAGGGCATGATCAAACTGGTGGCCGACAAGGCCAGCGGCCGCATCATCGGCGTGCACTACCTCGCCGACCACACCGATACCCTGATCGGCATCGGCGTGATGATGGTGGCGGGCGAGATGACGCTGACCCAGGTGGCCAAGGCAATCTTCCCGCACCCGACCCAGACTGAACTGTTCGGCGAACTGGCGCGGCGGCTGCTGAACCGGCTACGGCGGACGGCGAAGAAATAATCCTTCGCATGCACCACACAACAAGGGCCGCATTCGCGGCCCTTGTTGTTTCTTGTTTCTGTCATGCGCTGCACAAGCACAGCGCGTCATCATTGAACAGTTCGAGCCAGAAAACAGGCCATACAGCACACGCTGCTCCACCCATGCCTGATTGAGAAAATGGATCAACACCCCCTTGAACGGGACTCAAAAAACACCCGACCCTGCCTCCAGCCAATTCCCCTTTGCACAAGATGGCATAGCCGGCGATACTCTGCCCCAAGCGAAACACATCGCCTATACCTGCCTCGCCCTTAATCGAGGCAACGTCATATAAACAGGACATCTCAAAGAAGCCGAGGTTTCCGCCGACACGCTTCAACTTTAGGACATGAAAGGGCTTGAAATGATCGATAACTTGGTAATCTTGGGCTACCTGATAATCATCCTGTATTTGGGCTACAGCAGCCGCAAGCTAAGCGGGTTCAAGGAATTTGCGATCTCACACGGGAATTATGGCTGGCTTGTGATTTTCTGTACGCTTTCAGCGTCTTTTATCGGGGGTGGCTTTTCCACCGGAAACGCAGCAAAAGTCTTCGCTTCCGGTTTGGCCTATCCGCTCGCACTGATGGGTTTCAGCCTGCAAATCATCCTGGTAGCGGTCTTCATTGCCCCACGCATCAAATCATTTCCGGATGTGGTTTCTGTTGGGGGCATCATTGAACCCAGCTATGGTCGCAACGCCAAGGTGATCACCGGAATATTCTCAATGCTGATTTGCGCAGGCATCCTGGGTGCGCAGATCGGCGCATTGGGCGCGATATTCAACGTATTCCTGGGCGTGCCTCCGCTCGTGGGGATTTTGGTGGGCTGTGCGATCGTGTTCTTCTATTCGACCATCGGCGGCATGAGTGCCGTGGTCAAAACCGATGTGCTGCAATTTGCCCTGCTGATCGTCGGCATTCCATTGGTTTTGTTTCTGGGAATACAGGCTTGTGGCGGCTGGTCGGAGTTCGTTGCCGGCATTCCCGATTCCCACCTTGATATCGTCAGCAGCAATCTGCCGCTTCTGTCCTTTGCCTCCCTTTTTCTGGTTTTTCTGCTGGGTGAAACGCTGGTACCGCCCTATGTACAGCGCCTACTGATCGGCAAAAGCGCAGCCGCCACGGCCAAAGGCAACCTCTGGAGTGGCGTGGTGTCTGTTCCCTTCTTCTTCATTGCCGGTGCGATCGGCCTCGTCGCCCTTCAACTTGATCCAGGGCTCCCTGCAAATCTGGCGCTGCCGTCTGTCGTCAAGGAAGTGGTGCCCATTGGACTCAGCGGCCTGGTCATTGCCGCTGTAATCTCGATCGTGATGTCATCGGCTGACTCATTCTTGAATGCGTCCTCGGTCGCCCTGGTGGAAGACGTCATCAAACCCCTGCGCAAAACCCGCTTGAGCGAGGGACAGATGCTGACGATTGCCCGCCTGGCCAATCTGATCACGGGAACCGTCGCCCTGGTCTTCGCGCTGATGATCCCCAACGTGCTGGACATTCTGATTGCCGCATATGACTACTGGGCACCCACCATCCTGGTTCCACTGGTCGCTGTGCTGCTGGGGTGGCGGGTGGTTCCCGTTTCGTTTTACACCGCCGTGTCAGCCGGTGTTATTGGCACCCTGGCCTGGAGCCACATGCTTGGCAGTCCGGGGGGGGTTCAGGGCTTCGTGGTCGGCACGGCACTGAGCCTGACGGCCTTTCTGGCCACAAACGTCATGCTGGCCCCGACTTTGGCTGTTGCACGGGAGCAGGGTATCGAATAACAAGCCAGCGTCGGACGCGGCCGCCAACAAGTGGATGAAATGGCCGGCCCACCCGAGCGTCTTAAAACGCTTTGGGGGGAACGACGAGAGCATGAACCGGTAAAAGTGTTCTCTGCCGCCAGTCAAAATCCTTGTCGCCACGGCCAGATTCGACAAAACAAGACCTGCTGCTAACAACAAAACGGCCCCACCCGGGGCCGTTTTCAATTTGCTCAGCCGGAATGCCACTCATGACTTCAACCAAACAGCCCCTTGAAGAACAAACGGATACTGTCCCATACACGACGAAAAAAACCGCCTTGTTCGATGCGTTCAAGGGAAACCAACGGTGACAGCATGACAACTTTACCGTTTGAGTCCACGACTTCGACATGCCCCAGCGGCGTACCTGCGGCAATCGGGGCAACGGGTGCTTCGTCCGCCAGGACTATGCGAGCCTGATATTCACTGCTTGTACGCTTGGGCAGGGCCATGGCGAAATCGGCATTCACGCCGGCCTTGACCGTGGGTGCGGCACCTTTCCAGATGGCCGCGGCCTGAACGGCTTCACCTTTCTTGTAGAAAACACGTGTTTCGAAGAAATTAAAGCCATAAGCGAGCAGTTTGGCGGTTTCGGTCGCGCGCGCCGCTTCACTGTCGGTGCCGAATACCGCTGCGATAAGGCGCTGGCTGTCACGCTTGCTCGATGCAACCAGGCAGTAACCGGCTTCTTCGGTATGGCCGGTTTTCAGTCCGTCGACGCTGGGGTCGCGCCACAAAAGCAAATTCCGGTTGGGCTGCTTGATGCCGCTCCAGACAAACTCCTTTTCGGCATACATCGAATAATGCTCGGGGTCTTCGAGCACGATAGCCCGTGCGAGTTTGGCCATATCAAGCGCACTGGAGTAATGGCCTTCAGCAGGCCAACCCGTAGCATTGAGGAAATGCGTGTCGACAAGCCCAAGGCGTTTTGCTTCCTGATTCATCAGCACGGCGAAGGTATCCTCGCCGCCCGCCAGATGCTCGGCCAGCGCGATGCTGGCGTCATTGCCTGACTGCACAATGATGCCGCGCAACAGGTCGCTTACTGCGATCTGGTCGCCGACATGAACGAACATTTTCGAGCCGCCCATGCGCCAGGCTTTTTCGCTGATGGTGACGGCATCGCCCTCCTTGATCCGACCGCGCTGAAGTTCCAGCGCGGCAACATGAGCCGTCATCAACTTGGTCAGACTGGCAGGAGGCAGACGCATCGCACCTTGGTGATCGACCAGGACATTACCGCTGGCAGCATCCATCAGCACCCAGGATTTGGCCGCCAGTTGCGGCGGCGGGGGAACGGCGCCCCAGGCGGCCGGTGCCAATATCACGCTAAGAATCAATACGAGTCGCTGCAGGAAGTACGGGGAGATCATGGATTTTCAAAGGGTAAAGGAAACAAACAAAAAGGGACGCTAAACCAGACTGACACGCACATTTGCGTACAGATTCAGCATAACACCGCTACCCACCATCCGACAGCCTGCAGGGTTTGCCCTGTTAAACTCTTGGCATCCTGACGACCACCCTCCCCCCTATGGCCGCGCCTGAAACCCACCGCCTGACCCGACAGATCGTAATCGCCATGGTTTCGGGGATTGTGCTTGGCGTTGCCATCAACCTGCTGGGCGCGGCGCCCTGGATGCAGAATCTGGTGGTGGACGGGCTGCTGCATGTCGTCGGGTCGGTGTTCGTGGCTGCGCTGAAGATGATGGTGGTGCCCCTGGTGCTGGTGTCGCTGGTGGTGGGTGTCACCGCTCTGTCGGATCTGAAGGCACTGGGACGTATCGGTGCCAAGGCGCTGGGGCTGTATCTCACCACGACGGCGCTCGCAGTGACGATTGCGCTGACGCTGGCCGGCTTGGTCGGCCCCGGCCAGGGATTCGACGCCGGCGAGACGACCGCCAGCTTTACCGGCAAGGAAGCGCCGCCGCTGACCCAGATGCTGATCGACCTGGTACCGACCAACCCGGTGGCGGCGATGGCCGAGGGCAACATGCTGCAGGTCATTGTGTTCGCGCTGCTGCTCGGCATCGCGGTGACGATGTCGGGTGCGCGCGGCAAGCATGTGTTGAACCTGTTCGGCGACCTCAACACCGTCATCATGCACATGGTCGAATGGATCATGCGGCTGGCGCCCTACGGCGTGTTCGCGCTGATCGCACGCACCTTCGCCACCCAGGGGCTGGATCTGCTGCTGCCGCTGGCGGCCTATTTCCTGACGCTGACCGCCGCACTGGCGATCCAGATGTTCGGCACCTACCCGCTGCTGCTGCGCACGCTCGCCGCGCTCAACCCGATTACTTTCCTGAAGAAGATGCGCGACCCGGCGGCCTTCGCGTTTTCCACCGCCAGTTCCGGCGCCACCATCCCGGTCACGCTGCACACGGTGGAATACAAGATGGGGGTAAAGAACAGCGTTGCCTCGTTCAGCGTGCCGCTGGGCGCCACCATCAACATGGACGGCACCGCCATGATGCAGGGCGTGGCGACCGTATTCATCGCCAACGTCTACGGCATCGATCTGTCGCTCACCGACTATCTGCTGGTGGTACTCACCGCCACCCTCGCTTCGGTCGGCACCGCAGCGATTCCCGCAGTGGGCCTGGTGACGCTGACCATGGTGCTGGGCCAGGTCGGGCTGCCGGTCGAGGGCATCGCGCTCATCATCGGCGTCGACCGCCTGCTCGACATGATGCGTACCACGGTCAACGTCACCGGTGACTGCGCGGTCAGCTGCATCATTGCCAAGAGCGAGAACGCATTCGACCAGACCGTGTTCGACGACCCGGAAGCGGGCTCGATCGAGGACGCCACACGCCACGCCATTCCCGCCCAACCAGCCACCTGAACCATGCTCTATCCGCTGATCCGTCCCGCCCTGTTCTCGCTCGATCCCGAGGACGCACATCGCTTCACGCTCGCCAGCCTCAACCTTGCGCAGCGGCTTGGCCTGCTGGGCCTGCTGTCGCGCGCCACCGGCAAACCGGTGCATGTGATGGGCATCGACTTTCCTAACGCAGTAGGGCTGGCTGCCGGACTCGACAAGGACGGCGCGCACATCAATGCACTGGCTGCGCTCGGATTCGGCTTCATCGAAATCGGCACGGTGACGCCGCGCCCGCAACCCGGCAATCCGCAACCCCGCATGTTCCGCCTGCCCAAAGCGGAGGCCATCATCAACCGCATGGGCTTCAACAACCACGGTGTCGACAACCTGGTGCGCAATGTCGAGGCCAGCGGATTCAAGGGTGTGCTCGGCATCAATATCGGCAAGAACAAGGACACGCCGAACGAACAGGCGGTGGACGATTATCTGGCCTGCCTCGATAAGGTCTACGCGCATGCCAGCTATGTCACGGTCAATATCTCCTCGCCCAACACGCAGAACCTGCGCGAACTGCAGAAGGACGAGGCGCTCGACGCCCTGCTGTCGGCGATCAAGCTGCGCCAGTCCGAACTCGCGCAGCAGCATGGCAAATACGTGCCGATCGCGCTGAAGATCGCGCCCGACCTCGACGACGCGCAGATCGCCGCGATTGCCGCGCTGCTGATGATGCACCGCATCGATGCGGTGATTGCCACCAACACCACCATCGCCCGGGATGCCGTCGCCGGACTGCCGAACGCAGATGAAACCGGTGGCCTCTCGGGTGCACCGGTGCGTGCGGCCTCCACACGCGTGATCCAGTCACTGTCGCACCACCTGAAAAACGAAGTGCCGATCATCGGCGTCGGCGGTATTCTGTCCGGCGAAGATGCGCAGGAGAAAATCGCCGCAGGCGCCTCCCTGGTGCAACTGTATTCCGGCCTGATTTATCGTGGCCCGGAACTGGTACGCGAATGCGTGCGGCGCCTTGCCTGACCCTTTGCAGGGACTCACTGCCCCCCACACACACGCGTAAGCGCCTGCTCCAAGCCATCCATTTTCTACGAGACCCGTCATGCACATTGGCATTCCGAAGGAAATCAAGAACCACGAATACCGCGTAGCGCTGACTCCTGAAGGCGCTCGCTTGCTAAGCGCAGCAGGTCATCGGGTCAGCATCGAGAACGGGGCTGGCACCGCAGCAGGATTTTCCGATGAAGCCTATCGCGCTGCCGGTGCGCTCATCGTGACCGCGCCGTCGGAAGTCTGGGGCGCCGATCTGGTAGTCAAGGTCAAGGAACCGCAACCCAGCGAACTGGACTACCTGCACAGCGGGCAGTTGCTGTTCTGCTACCTGCATCTGGCAGCCGCGCCGGAACTTGCACGCGCACTGATGGCGCGTGAAGTGACTGCGATTGCCTACGAAACGGTGACCCAGCCTGCCGGCGGTCTGCCGCTGCTACAGCCAATGTCCGACATTGCCGGACGACTTGCGCCGCAGATGGGCGCGCTGGGACTTCACAAATCTCACGGCGGCAGCGGCAAACTGATTTCCGGGATGCCTGGCGTGCCACCTGCACATGTGCTTGTCATCGGGGCTGGCGTGGTAGGCATGAGCGCCGTGCGCACAGCGGTTGGCCTGGGCGCGCACGTGACACTGATCGATCGCCAGGCCCATAAACTCGCCCATGCCGAATCAATGTTCGGCGCGCGAGTGGAGACGCGGTTTTCTACGCCGGAAGCCATTTCCGACACACTGGCACAAGCTGACATTGTGATTGGTGCAGCTCAGATTCCCGGCTGCCACGCACCCCGTCTGATCAGCATGGAATTCCTGAGGCGAATGTCGCCTGGCTCAGTGCTGGTGGATGTGGCCATCGATCAAGGCGGCATCGCCGAGAGCTCGCGCCCCACGACTCACAGCGATCCGTTCTTTGTTGCCGAGGGTATCGTTCATTACTGTGTCACCAACATGCCTGGCGCCGTTGCGCGAACGTCCACCGAGGCGCTCACCCATGCCACCCTGCCCTATGTGCAGACGCTGGCTGCAAAATCCCTTGGCGCGCTGCAAACCGATGCAGGGCTGAAAGAGGGCTTGCACGTGCATGCCGGGAAAATCGTCCATGCTGGCTTGGCGCAGGATCTCGGGATGGGCGAGTAGATCGCCCCTTTTCATTACGAACAACCCACCCACACACGGTTATAAATGGGACCGACCGGCTGGCGCAGCAATCGATGCCTCCAGCCATTCAGCCCCGCCAGAGAAAGATCGGGCGCAAGGCGGACCACCAGTAGCACGCCGGACACAATTTCCACCTGCTGCATCACTTCGGTGCTGAGACGCTCCAAATGCATCACCAGCCCGCGCAGGGTGTTGCCATGGCTGATCACCAGCAGACGTTTCCCTCCTCTATTCACGGCACAAACACATCGTGCCAATAGGGCAACATGCGTTTCTGGCTATCACGCAGGCTTTCGCAAGCCACAGAGTCTACCGTGATCGGGAAAAAGCGCGGCGTGATGTCTTCGACTACATCGAGATGTTCTACAACCCGAAGCGGCGCCACAGTTACAGCAATGGGCTTTCGCCGATAGACTACAAGAAGCAATACGAAGAGAGGCTTACGATTGTCCGGAAAATCGGGGGCGATTCATGCGGTGCATATCAATCAGTACAAAATTAGGCTATACCAAATCCAAATCTGACCCAAAAACTAGGGATGGCATTCTTTTTTCGCAATCAAACAACAGTTGGTACAGAATGCAGCACTTGGCAGGCGCGTCAACTTGACATGCTTGCTTATAAATAGATACATTTGTCCTCAATGCGCAACCTATCATTTGTTTCGCATGTTTTAATTTAGTCATCAATCACGGGAGACGTGTATGGAAGCGACAACCTACAACTATAAGGTCGTCCGCCAGTTCGCCATCATGACGGTAGTCTGGGGAATTGTCGGCATGCTGGTCGGGGTCATCCTGGCCGCACAACTGATCTGGCCGGACCTGACCTTTGGAATCGAATGGCTGTCGTATGGCCGTCTGCGTCCGCTGCATACCAACGCAGTGATCTTCGCGTTTGGTGGCTCGGCCATGTTTGCCGTGTCGTACTACATCGTGCAGCGCACCTGCCAGGCACGGCTGTGGGGCGAAAAGCTGGCGGCCTTCACTTTCTGGGGCTGGACTGCGGTGATCGTACTGGCTGCAGTCACACTGCCCTTGGGCTATACCAGCTCCAAGGAATATGCCGAGCTGGAATGGCCGATCGATATCCTGATCACGGTGGTGTGGGTGTCGTACGCGCTGGTGTTCTTCGGCACCATCATCAAGCGCAAAACCAAGCACATCTATGTGTCCAACTGGTTCTTCGGTGCCTATATCCTGGTGATCGCGCTGTTGCACCTGGTGAACAGCGCAGAGTTGCCGGTGACGTTCACCAAGTCCTACTCCGCCTACGCCGGGGTGCAGGACGCGATGGTGCAGTGGTGGTACGGCCATAACGCGGTGGGTTTCTTCCTCACCACGGCTTTCCTCGGGATGATGTACTACTTCATTCCGAAGCAGGCCGGCCGCCCGATCTATTCCTATCGTCTGTCGGTCGTGCACTTCTGGTCGCTCAACTTCATCTACATGTGGGCGGGTCCGCACCACCTGCAGTACACCGCCCTGCCCGACTGGGCGCAGTCGCTCGGCATGGTGTTCTCGCTGATGCTGCTGGCACCTTCCTGGGGCGGCATGATGAACGGCA
>DILD01000026.1:11048-27758 GCA_002424845.1 Thiobacillus denitrificans
CGCCTGTTCGGCCGCGAGTCGATGTACAGCACCCGTCTCATCGAATGGCATTTCTGGTGGTCGACCATCGGCGTCGTGCTCTACATCGCCTCGATGTGGATTGCCGGGGTGGCACAGGGCCTGATGTGGCGCGCATCGAACGCTGACGGCACGCTGACCTACAGCTTTGCGCAGGTACTCAATACCATGTACCCCTTCTATGGCATCCGTCTGCTCGGTGGCGCGCTGTTCTTCGCTGGCATGCTGCTGATGGCATACAACGTCTGGAAAACGGTACGTGCCGGTCGTGTCGTCAATGACGCCGCCATCCCGCAAGCCGTTCAAGCCTAAGGAGACCGACCATGATTTCGCATGAAAAAATTGAGAAAAACCTCGGTCTGCTGATCGTACTGACCATCCTGATCGTCAGTGTCGGCGGTTTGGTGCAGATCGTTCCGCTGTTCTTCCAGACCTCCACCACCACTGCCGTAGCGGGTCTCACGCCCTATACAGCCTTGCAATTATCGGGGCGTGACATTTACATCCGTGAAGGTTGCGTCGGTTGCCACTCGCAGATGGTGCGCCCGTTCCGCGCCGAGACCGAGCGCTATGGCCACTATTCGGTGGCGGGTGAGTTTATCTACGACCGCCCCTTCCTGTGGGGTTCCAAGCGCACCGGGCCGGACCTGCAACGTGTCGGGGGGCGTTATTCGGACAACTGGCACTATGTTCACCTGATGAACCCGCGTGACGTGGTGCCGGAGTCCAACATGCCTGCCTATCCCTGGCTCGATCGCCCGCTGGTCGACTATGCGATCCAGAAAAAGATGCGCACGCTTAATCTCGTCGGGCATGGCTACAGCGAGGAAGACATCGAAAGCGCTCCCGGGGAACTGGAAGGCAAGACCGAAATGGACGCCGTCATCGCCTACCTGCAGGTGTTGGGCACCCACGCCCCGAAGAACTGAGACCCGTCATGGATAGCGGAACCATCAGCGGCATCGTCACGGTAGTTTTCATTGTGGTGTTCATCGGCATTGTCTGGTGGGCCTACAGCAAGGGAAACAAGCAGCGTTTTGAAGACGCTGGGAAGTTGCCTTTCGATGACGACGATGCGCCTGCCAAACAAGGAGACAAGCAATGAGTGATTTCACACACGGCTTCTGGCCGATCTACATCAGCGTCATCACCCTGGTGAGCATCATCGGCACCTGGATTTTTCTGCGCTCGCAGACGACGCGCAAGCTCGCTCCCGGCGAGAAGGCCGAACTGATGGAGCACACCTGGGACGGCGACCTGCAGGATCTGAACAATCCGTTGCCGCGCTGGTGGCTGGGACTGTTCTACGGAACGCTGGTGTTTGCACTGGCATATCTGGTGCTGTGGCCTGGGCTGGGCAATTACGCCGGCGTACTGAAATGGACGCAGATCGGCGAATATGAGGCCGAAGTCAAGGCCGCCGAAGCGAAGTTTCAGCCCGTGTATGCAGGGTTCCAGCAGCAGGATATTGTTACGGTAGCCGCCAATCCTGAAGCGCAAGCCATTGGCAGAAACCTGTTTCTGACTTATTGCTCGCAATGTCACGGCTCCAATGCGGCAGGCTCAAAGGGCTACCCCAACCTGACCGACAGCGATTGGCTCTATGGCGGAGACCCTGAAACAATCAAGGCCACCCTCATCAACGGCCGCTCCGGCATGATGCCGGCGATGGGTGAAGCCCTCGGAACAAACGGCACCAAGGAAGTGGCGAACTATGTGCTGTCGCTGTCCGGGCGTCCGCATGATGCCGGACTGGCCGCTGCGGGCAAGCCGAAGTTTGGGGAAAACTGCGCCGCCTGCCACATGCCAGACGGCACCGGCATGCAAGCGATGGGGGCGCCCAACCTGACCGACAATGTGTGGCTGCATGGCGGTTCGGAAGCGGCCATCATTGAATCGATCGCCAAGGGTCGTAATGGCGTGATGCCCAATATTGACCAGACACTTGGCACCACCTCCAACAAGGAAGCCAAGCTGCATCTGCTGACGGCCTATGTCTATGGACTGGGCGGCGGCCAAGCCCCGGTTCCTGAGGAAGCGGCTGCGGCAGAAGCGACCACCGGGGCGGATGCTGCAACATCCGAACCAGCACCTGCCCAGAACTAAGTCAACGAACGGACCGGGCTCACGCCCGGCCGGTTCCGTGAGAATTTACCTTCGAGTGAGTCTTCACGAAACCCCAGAACTGCAGCCATGACCCAAGACAAGCCACCCAGCCCCCCCCAGGAACCTGCTGCGGACACTCAGTTTGAGCAACAGCTCTACGCAATCCGGCAGAAAATTCAGCCGCGCGCTGTACACGGGGTTTTTGCCAACTGGCGCATTTCGCTGGTGCTTCTGACACAGCTGCTGTATTACGGATTGCCTTGGCTGCAATGGGATAACCGCCAGGCAGTGCTGTTCGATCTCGCTGCACGCAAGTTCTATATCTTCGGCTTGGTGTTCTGGCCGCAGGATTTCATCTATCTCACTGCCATCCTGATCCTGTCGGCGCTGGCGCTGTTCCTTTTCACTGCCGTCGCCGGCCGCCTGTGGTGTGGCTATGCCTGCCCGCAGACCGTGTACACCGAGATTTTCATGTGGGTGGAAAGCTGGCTGGAAGGCGACCACGTCGCACGCAAGAAGCTCGACAAATCCCCATGGAATGCCGTAAAAATCAGGAAGCGCGGACTGAAACACCTGATCTGGATCGTCATCGGACTGTGGACCGGCTTCACCTTTGTCGGCTATTTCACCCCCATCCAGACCTTGGCCGCTGAAGTCGCCAGCTTCGGCCTCGGCCCCTGGGAAACCTTCTGGATTCTGTTCTACGGCTTCGCCACCTGGGGCAATGCCGGCTTCATGCGCGAACAGGTGTGCAAGTACATGTGCCCCTATGCGCGGTTCCAGAGCGTGATGTTCGACTCCGACACGCTCACCGTCACCTACGACAGTTCCATCGGCGAACCGCGCGGGCCGCGCAGCAAGAAGGTCGATTACAAGGCGGCCGGGCTGGGCACCTGCATCGACTGCGGCGTCTGCGTGCAAGTCTGCCCCACCGGCATCGATATCCGCAACGGTCTGCAATACGAATGCATCGGCTGCGCGGCTTGTATCGACGGCTGCGACCAGATCATGGACAAGATGAATTACCCGCGCGGCTTGATTCGCTACACCACGGAAAACGTAGTCAAGGGAAAATATCCCGACAGCGGCATACTCAGCCACATCCTGCGCCTGCGTACGATGATTTATTCGGTCCTGATGCTGGTCATCGGCGGGGCCTTCGTTTACAGCCTGGCCACCCGAGTTCCGCTACGTGTCGATGTGGTGCGCGACCGCGCCACGTTGTCGAAGGAAACGAGCGAAGGCCTGATCGAAAATGTCTACCGGCTGCAGCTCATCAACAAGGACAACCAGACACACCGTTACACAATCAGTGCCGAGGGGATCAATGGCCTTCAGGTCATTGCGGGCTCCCGCGAAATTTCAGCCGCCCCCCTGCAAACCATCGACATCCCGGTGAGCCTTATTGCCGATCCGGTTGAGCTGAAAGGCCGCTCGATCGAAGTGAGATTCACCATCCAGGCCGACGACAATCCGGGCATCAAGGATGTCGTGGCCACAAAGTTCTTTAACCGGTAAAAAACCATGACAAATCCCGCCATGCATTCCAAGCCCTGGTATCGCGAGCCTTGGCCATGGTTTCTCATCAGCCTGCCCGCCACTGCGGTCATTGCCGGGCTAACCACGGTATGGATCGCGGCGAAAAGCGCAGATGGACTGGTGGTAGGTGATTATTACAAAGCGGGCCTTGCCATCAACCAGACGCTCGCACGCGACGAAGCTGCACGCACATTGGCGCTGACAGCAACCCTCCAGCATCAGGACGATGCCCTGGTGTTGACGCTGGGCGGCAGCCTGACGGCCTATCCGGATCAGCTCATGCTCACCCTGGCTCATCCCACACGCCAGGGGCAAGATCAGACGCTGGCGCTCAACCATGCCGGGAAGGGCCAATACCGCACTTCAATGCCCGCCATGCCTGACGGCAAATGGCAAGCCCAGCTAACCGACTCCGCATCTGCCTGGCGTCTTTCAGGCGTGTTGCACACCCCATTCAGCACACCCGTCACACTGATGACGAATGCCGAATCCACCGTTCAATAAAAGGGAGACTGAAATGGACGTCGTAATGAATTTGCTGTTCACCCACCCGATCGGCATCCTGAGCCTGTTCACCATCCTCTTCATGATCGGCATGGCCATCTATCTGGTGAGCTGGTTCAAGCGCAAGATGGACAAACCGGAAGAGTGAGTGATCGCCAGCCCATGATGCTGGGCTGGGCTTTACACAAAAGCCCTCCTGTCGCCACCTGTTATGGCGACAGGAGGGCCTATATTCTTGGCTAATCGTTGGTTCTTCCGTCAGGCCGTTTTTGAATAACGCGGCTGTTCATTGCGAGTGGCTTCTTTCAGATAACGGTCAAAGCACATCCCGATGTTGCGCAGAAACAGGCGGCCAACGCGCGTCACGTTAACTTTGCCCGTTGTAATGTCGACCAACCCGTCCTCTGCCAACGGGCGCAAAGCGGATAGCGCATCAGCGAAATAGTCGCTGAAGACGATGCTCCACTCGTTGCCGAACGTGGCAAAGTCGAGTTCCAGATCACACATCACACGGGTGATGGCATCACGGCGAATCTGGTCGTCACGTGTGAGCTTCAAGCCACGCTCAACTGCAAAACCGGTCGCGGCGATGCGTTCCTGGTAGCGCTTGGGACTCTTTTCGTTCTGCATGTAGACATCAGCGGTCTGGCTAATGCTGGATGCCCCGAAAGCCAGGATGTCGCAATCCTTGTGCGTGGTATAGCCCTGAAAATTGCGCCACAAGGTCTTGTTCTGTTGTGCGCGCACCAATTCATCCTCCGGGCGGGCAAAGTGGTCAAGGCCGATATTGACGTAGCCCGCCGCGCCCAGGAATTCGTTGACCCTTTGCTGTAAAGCCAGACGGGTGGTGAAATCCGGCAGATCGGCTTCCTTGATTAATTTCTGGTGCTTCTTCATCCACGGTACGTGGGCATAACCGAAAACGGCCAGCCGGTCAGGCGCCCACACGGCTACCCGCTCCAGTGTTCTGGTAAAGCTTTCTATGGTCTGCTTCGGCAGGCCAACGATCAAATCGAGGTTAATGCTTGAGAAGCCAAGTTCACGCGACCAATCCAGAACTTGCTGAATCAGCCATTCGGACTGAATACGGTTGACTGCCTGCTGTACATCCGGATCCATGTCCTGAACGCCGAACGAAACCCGGTTGAAACCGGACTCGCGCAAAGCCTCCAGATGCTCGCGTGTCAACTCGCGCGGGTCGACTTCGCAGCTAATTTCAGCGTCCTCCGTCAACGTGAAATATTTCCGCATCATCGCCATCAATTTGCGGATGTCGTCAGGATTCAGGTAGGTGGGCGTTCCCCCTCCCCAGTGCAGCTGACGCACTTTTCTTGTCGGATCGACTAACGCGGCCGTGCGCGACATTTCGTGCTCGAGTGCCGCCAGATAGACTGCCGCCTTGCCGTAGTCACGTGTCACCACCATGTTGCAACCGCAGTAATAACAAAGCGAATCGCAAAACGGAATATGTACGTAAAGCGACAATCCACGATCCGCCGCGGGCACAGCCAATGTTTCGGCCCAATCGGATTCGCCAAAGCCGGTATGGAAATACGGCGCTGTAGGATACGAGGTGTAACGCGGACCCGGAACGCTGTATTTTTTGAGCAGTTCGAGTGAGGTCGGAGTCATTGAGATGCCTGAAAGAGATCGTCTTGTCTTTTTATCACAGCTCGCTTGTCAAATCCAGCATACGATCCGACCATCTCACAGGTAAAAACCGCATATTGGAAATGGTTATGAAGCTCAAGGCACCGTCAGGCGAAATGCCGCAAATTCTTCGCTGAACAGTCCCAACTCATCCCCGGAAGCAAACTGCCATCCATCCTGATGCCCGAAATTGAGGCTGGACTGGGGCTGAAGCTCAAGTTTGAAACGCTTGGGAGCCGGCAGCGCCGTATTACGCACAGTGAGCACGATGCTCAGATGACGATCGCTGGTATTTTCGATGACGGCAACCAGGCCCTGGCCCCGGATCAACGGTTGAAAACCGACAACCACTGGCAAGGCTGCGCTAGCAGTTGAGCCCGTTGTCGTCCGGGAATCCGCTTCCCGATACACGCGCTGCGTTCTAAGCAGCTCGATTTCGCGCAGGCTACCGGTCAACTGGTTACGCGTCTCGATCAGATAGCGCTCGCTCAACTGCCGCGCCTCGATTTCCTTCGACAAACGTCGCTTGATGTCGCCCAGATCGATGTTGAGCATAAAAACATAGAGCAACAGGCCACACGCCGACAACAACAGCACGACATTGACGCTTATCGACACCATCAGCCCACGCTTCTTCGGCTGCAAAGAGGGCGCGTCTGTCATGCCAGCCCCACGATCAGCCGGTGTTGCGCATTCCGGCGGCAATGGCGTTGATCGAACGCTTCAGCGGCGTCAGCCAGGAGTCCTGTTCGGACTCCCATACACTGTCGGTGCGATAACGCTTCAATAGCCGCACCTGGATGTGGTTGATGGGATCGATGTAGGGACGACGGCGTGAAATCGACAAAGCCACGGTCTGATTGTCTTCCATCAGGTTCTCGATCTGGGCAACCTGCTTGACGCCTGCCACCGTCAGTGCAAATTCATCCGCAATCGCACGATAGATGGCCATGGTGCCGGGGTGATCGCACAGGCGCGCATATTCCTCGGCAATTTCCATGTCAGCCTTGGTCAACGCCATCTGCACGTTTGACAGCAAGCCCCGGAAGAACGGCCAGTCGCGATACATCGCCTGCAGGTGAACGAGGCCATCCTGCTGATGGTCGATAAAACCCTTCAGTGCACTGCCAATGCCGTACCAGGCGGGCAAGGTATGGCGGGACTGCGCCCACCCGAACACCCAGGGGATCGCACGAATCGATCCCAACGAACGGTCGGCCTTCTTGCGATGCGATGGCCTGCTACCGATATTGAGCGTACCGATTTCGGTAACCGGCGTGCTCTCGTAAAAATAATCGATAAAACCCGGCGTGCCGATCAGTGCCCGATAAGCCTTCTCGCCAGTCGCGGCAATGTCGCGCATCCAGTCAAGGTAGTCCTGCGGGTAACACACTTCACAATGGGCCAACGCCGTGGCACTTGCCTTGAGCAGGCCGGTCGCACCCATGCCGATTTCATAATTGGCGGTTTCCGGATTGCTGTATTTGTAATACAGCATCTCGCCCTGCTCAGTGAACTTGATTTCGCCGTTCACGGTGCCGGGCGGCTGAGACAGGATCGCATCGTGAGTCGGACCACCACCGCGACCGACGGTGCCGCCGCGGCCATGGAACAGACGACATTCGACGCCATACTGCTGGGTCAGCGCGATGATGGAAAGCTGTGCCTGATAGAGGTTCCAGTTTGATGCCAGAATGCCGCCGTCCTTGCAGGAATCGGAATAGCCCAGCATGACTTCCTGGCGGTTGCCGTCAGCGGCCACCAGCGCGCGATACACCTTGTCGGACAGCAGTTGGTCGAGGATTGCCTGGCTGCGCTGCAGGTCATCGACCGTCTCAAACAGCGGAGCCACCTGGATGCGGCAGAACCAGTTACGCCCATTGTGCCCACACAGGCCGACCAGGCGCGCCAGCAACATGACCTCCATGACGTGCGATGCGCTATGCGTCATCGAAATCACATAGGCTCCAAATACTTCATCCCCCACTTCCGCCTGCAATTTGGCCATGCGGCGGAACACAGCAAGCGCCTCGCGCGCCTCATCGTCAAACTCGGCGTCCTTGACCTCGATCGGATCGATGTGACCAATCCAGGCGGCCAGCCGCTGCAGACGGTCCGGCTCGCTAGCGGCCAGGTAATCGAAATCAGAATCGATCTGCTGCAGGACAGCAGCAACGGTGCGGGTATGAACGGTCGACTCCTGACGGATATCGAGTTGCAGCAAATGGAAGCCGAAGCTTTCGACCAGGCGGATCAATGCCTGCAGATCCTGCATGGCGACGATACGGTCGCCATGACTGATCAGCGAGTCGCGCAGCAAATACAGGTCGTCGAGGAAAGCGGCGGCATTTTCGTAAGCCAGGTGCGAAGTAAAGCTCGGCACATCGGCCAGGCATTGATGGATATAGGACAGATTGGCATCCAGCCTCGCCAGCATGATCGCCGCCATGCGGCGGTATGGCTCACGACTGTAAATCTGCACAGCCGTACCGCAGAACACCTGCTCTCCGTATTCATTTTCGTACTCGCCCAGCCGCTCCAGGAAAGCAGGCGAAGGGGTACACCAGCCGCTGCTGTGGGTGAGCGTCTGGCGCAACTCCAGCACGCGTGCACGGTATTCCCTCAGCGCTTCCTGCATCTGGGTATGCACGGTCCATTCCGTGACCTCAGCCGTCACAAAGGGGTTGCCGTCACGGTCACCGCCAATCCATGAGCCGAAGCGGATAAAGCTCGGCACAGAGATGAGGGCATCACCCTCCGCGTTCACGCCGTAGTGCTTGCGCAAAGCCTTTTCGAAATAGTAATACGCCTTCGGCACCGCCTCGAACAGGCTCTGACGCACGTAATACAGACCATTGCGCACCTCGTCCCGCACTTCCAGCTTGGCGCTGCGCAATTCATCGGTACGCCACATCACCTGGATCTCGGCAGCCAGTTGCGCTTCCAGTTCACGCTGATCGTTCACGCCCAGAGTCGGGCTGTACATCTGGTCGCAAATCAGAAACACCCGGCGCATGCCTTCCATCACCGCGCGGCGACGCGCTTCGGTGGGGTGGGCCGTGAAAACCGGCGCGAAATGCAGTCGGTCCAGCATCCCCTGCAGGGTGTTTACCGAAATACCCTGTGCCTTGAGATCCCCCAGAGTGCGATCGAACGAACCTTCCCACAGCGCCATGCCATGGGACAGCAGGCGGCGGCGATTGCGGTGGGCAAAGCTCTCCTCCGCCACGTTGACCAGCATGAAATAGCTGGAGAAGGCGCGCACCACCAGTTCCACCTTGGCGGCAGGCATGGCATCGATCATTTCCATCAATTCGGTGCGGCGCCGCTGGTCTTCCTGTTGTTGCAACTCGGCAAAGCCGCGACGCAAGGTTTCCACAGCCTCGAACACATCTTCGCCGGCAAACTGCAGCAGCACCTGGCCCAGCAAGGTTCCCAGCAGTTTGACCTGCGCACGCAGGTGATCGTCAGTCAGAAGGTTTTCGGGTGCATTCATGGCAAAAGAATCAACCCGGCAAGCGGGCTTTCAATGCGGCAAAGCCGGCTATTTTCTCATAGACCGCGTTGATCACCCAACCGCGCACCGGGCATTGCGGAACATGCGCATCCATGGCGCCGCGCCGCGCATGCCATCCGGCCGCCACGACAGCTGCGCAGCACGGAATACCCGCTCCGGATGCGGCATCAGGATGCTGAAACGGCCATCGACGGTCGTGAAACCTGTCAGACCGCCCGCCGACCCATTGGGGTTGGCGGGATAAGCCTCGGTCGGCGCGCCGCGGTGATCGACGTAGCGCAGCGTGGCGTACGCCTGTCCGGCGTGCGCCGGATTGCGGAATTCAACGCGCCCCTCGCCATGGGATACCGCAATCGGCATCATCGACCCGGCCATGCCGGCAAAGAATATCGACGGCGAGGGCATCACCTCAACCTGCGCAAAACGTGCCTCGAACTGTTCCGACAGATTGCGCTCGAAACGCGGCCAGGCGTCCGCGCCCGGAATCAAGTCATGCAGCTGACTCATCATCTGGCAACCGTTGCATACGCCCAGCGCAAACGTGTTGGCCCGCTCAAAAAATGCTGCAAACTGGTCGCGTGCGCGAGGGTTGAAAAGAATCGACTTGGCCCAACCGCCGCCCGCACCCAGTACGTCGCCGTAACTGAAGCCACCACACGCGGCAAGGCCGGTGAAATCGGCAAGACTGACTCGCCCGGACAGGATATCGCTCATGTGAACGTCGACCGCAATAAAACCGGCGGCATCGAATGCGGCCGCCATCTCGACCTGACCGTTGACTCCCTGCTCGCGCAACACTGCCACACGCGGACGTTTGCCGGTCGCGATGAAAGGTGCTGCCACGTCGTCATCGACATCGAAACTGGGTGTGCAGCGAAGGCCTGGATCGCCCGCATCGGCATGCTGGGCAAATTCCTGATCCGCACACACCGGGTTGTCTCGCAACCTTGCCATCTCATAACTGGTACGCGCCCAGGCGCTTTGCAGATCGGTGCGCGACTCATCAAGGAACACCTGATCATTGCGCAGCAATCGCAGGTGATCGCATGAATTAGGCCGGCCGATCACATGGAACTCACCTCGCAAGCCGGCATCCATGAAGGCCTGCATCACGGCCTGCGTGTCGCCACGCCGCACCTGCAGCACCGCGCCCGCCTCCTCGTTGAACAGCACGCTGAAAATGCGTTGTGTGACATCGCCTATGCCCAAGCCTTCCGGTTCAGGCAAGCCATCGTCCTCGACTTCACGACGGATCTGGTCCACGCACAGCTCATCCACGTCAATATCCAGGCCGCAGTGGCCGGCAAATGCCATTTCAGCGAGCGCAGCAAACAGGCCGCCGTCGGAACGGTCATGGTAGGCCAGCAGCTTGCCGTCAGCATTCAGCGCCTGGATCGTGCCAAAAAATGCGGCGAGCGCAGCAGGTTCTGGCGCATCCGGACAGCGATCGCCCACCTGTTTAATGGCTTGCGCGAAACTTGATGCACCAAGACGGTTCCGGCCCAGCCCCAGGTCGATCAGGATCAGATCGGTGTCACCGGCATCGGTACGCAACTGTGGCGTAAGGTGCGCAGTTGCATCAGGGCTGCTAGCAAAGGCCGAGATCACCAGGGAAATCGGCGAGGTCACCGCTTTTTTCTCGCCACCGGCCTCCCACACGGTTTTCATGCTCATCGAATCCTTGCCGACGGGGATGGAGATACCCAATGCCTGGCAGTAATCCGAAACCGCCGCAACGGTATCGAACAGCGCGGCATCCTCGCCGGGGTGGCCCGCAGGCGCCATCCAGTTAGCCGACAATTTAACCTCTGCGAGGCCATTCACTCGTGCAGCCGCCAGGTTGGTCACTGCCTCGACAATTGCCATGCGACCCGATGCCGGCGCGTCGATCAAGGCCAGCGGGGCTTTCTCGCCGATGGAAAAAGCCTCACCCAGCGTGGTCTGGTAGCCCGCCAGCGTGATGGCGCAGTCAGCCACCGGGATTTGCCACGGTCCGACGCACTGGTCACGCGCGGTCAGGCCGCCAACCGTGCGGTCGCCGATGGAAATCAGGAACATTTTCGACGCCACGCCAGGCATCGCCAGGACACGATAAACCGCATCCTTCAGATTGATGCCGTCAAGCGCCAGCGGCGCAGACAGGGCGGGCTGATGCACGACATCGCGCGTCATCTTCGGCGGCTTGCCCAGGATCACATCCAGGCCCACGTCCACCGGCGCATTATTGAAATGGCTGTCGGTCACCAGCAGGTGATTGTCTTCGGTTGCCTCGCCCAGCACAGCGAACGGACAACGCTCGCGTTCGCAGAGCGCACGAAACTCGTCAAGACGCTGCGGCGGGATCGCAAGCACATAGCGCTCCTGTGCCTCGTTGCACCAGATTTCACGTGGCGACATGCCACTCTCTTCGGACGGTGCGGCGCGCAACTCAAACCGGCCGCCTCGGCCACCACCGTGCACCAGTTCGGGCAGTGCATTCGAGAGACCGCCTGCCCCAACATCGTGAATCGAGAGAATGGGATTTTTCTCGCCCAGCTGCCAGCAACGGTCGATGACCTCTTGCGCACGGCGTTCCATTTCGGGATTGCCCCGCTGCACAGAGTCGAAGTCGAGGTCAGCGGCATTGGCGCCGGTATCCATCGACGATGCAGCGCCGCCCCCCAGGCCGATCAGCATGCCGGGGCCGCCCAGCTGGATCAGCAAAGTGCCAACCGGCAGCATTTTCTTTTCCACATGATCGGCGCGGATGCTGCCGACGCCGCCCGCCAGCATGATGGGCTTGTGGTAGCCCCGCCGCTGGCCGGAAACCGTCTCTTCAAACGTACGGAAATAGCCCGCCAGATTGGGGCGGCCAAATTCGTTGTTGAACGCAGCTGCGCCGATCGGCCCCTCAAGCATGATTGCAAGGGGCGTAACGATGCGCTCGGGTTTGCCGTAGGTGCCTGCCTCCCATGGCTGTTCGTAGCCGGGGATATTGAGATTGGAAACCGAAAATCCACACAGGCCGGCTTTCGGTTTGGAACCGGTTCCGGTTGCACCCTCGTCGCGGATTTCACCGCCGCTGCCCGTAGCCGCACCCGGAAAAGGCGAGATTGCCGTCGGATGGTTGTGCGTTTCCACCTTCATCAGCACGTGGGTCAACTCACTGCTGTAGCCGTAGCTTCCGCCTGCGCGCGGATAGAAGCGATCGATGGTCGCCCCCTCGATCACGGAGGAGTTGTCGGAATACGCCACCACCGTACCCTCGGGATGGGCGGCATGAGTGTCGCGAATCATGCCGAACAAGGATTTCGCTTGCGCAGCGCCGTCAATCACCCAGTCGGCGTTGAATATCTTGTGGCGGCAGTGTTCGGAATTGGCCTGCGCAAACATCATCAATTCAACATCGGTGGGGTTGCGCCCGATGTGGGTGAAGTTTTCCACCAGGTAATCGAGTTCGTCGTCCGATAGCGCCAGCCCCAGACTCTTGTTGGCCGCTTCCAGCGCCAGGCGTCCGCCGCCCAGCACATCGACACGGGCCAGTTCACGCGGCGGCACATGGCGAAACAACTGTTCCGCCTCAGCCAGCGTCATCACCGCCTCAGTCATACGATCGTGCAGCAGCGGCAGCAGGCGCGCTGTCACCTCGGTAGACAGCGGCTGGCCAGATGTATCCAGCATGTGAAACGCTACCCCGCGCTCAATACGCCGAAAGCCGGTGAGGCCGCAGTTTTTCAGAATGTCCGTCGCCTTCGACGACCACGGCGAAATGGTGCCCGGACGCGGCGTGACCAGGATCAGGGGATCTGCGGCCGTAGGCTGATCGGCCGGGGTGCCGTAATCAAGCGCCTGCTCGACCAGACGCCTGTGCGCAGCCTCGAGTTCACGCTCCACTTCCAGGAAATGCCAGTGGCGCGCCGCCAGCGTACCCAGATTCAGGCCCAGCCGCGCGGCCTCACGGCGGATTTTTTCCAGACGAAACGGCGACAGCGCGGCAGCGCCAGGGAGGGAAACAATGGCGGACATGTGCGTCTTTGAAAACAGGCAAAGGCGCTATTTTAGCTGATCGGGGCGTGGCTAACCGGACTGCCCACGGCCTGGTTCAGCCTGTTTCTGCCAGACCGCCAGGCAGTCGAGGCCGCAAAAGTGATGGACGTAATCCTGTGTATCCGCAAGACGGGCCGAATCAGCGGGAATTTCCTTCAGGCAGACCTCGCACCTGACAACCCTGCAGCGTTCTTCATCGGCACATTGTGCTACCTTTGCACCCGCTGACGTCCGATGATGGGTATCCATACAGAGATTCCTCAATACACCGTGATGCTCCGCAGTGTAGGCCGTGAGGCCGGACTTGCAAGCTGGGCGAATGCAGTCGTATTAAGCTTGCGCCAGGATTAAGATGCCCCCAGCGCGATCATTCTGAAATCCCATGCTGATTAATCCTTTCACCCTAGTCTCGCCCCCGCTGTTCACAGCAGCCGATCTCCGGGCCATCGACCAGCAATGGGCATCCCGACACCCCGATATTTCACTCATGGAGCGGGCGGGAAATGCCGCTGCAGCGTTGGCCGGCACCCTGGCCGACGAGTCGGGCGGGCCCGTTCTGGTCCTGGCCGGTCCCGGCAACAATGGCGGCGATGCCATGGTCGTTGCACACCGGCTCTCCATGCTGGGTTTCCGTGTGGATGTCGTCAGCCTTGCCGATCCAGTCCGGCTACCTCCGGATGCCCAGTATGCCTGGAGCACCTGGCGCGGATGCGGTGGATCCGCTTTCACGGAAATCCCGGCATCACAGCGCTACAGCCTGGCCATTGATGGCCTGTTCGGCATCGGACTGAAGCGTGACATCATGGATGAAGCCGCGCGCTGGATTGCGCAGGTCAATCGGATGAACTGCCCGAAACTGGCGCTCGATGTGCCAAGCGGTCTCGACAGCGACAGCGGCAGCCTCCGCGGCTGTGCCCTGCATGCCGACCACACTCTGACCTTTATCGGCTTGAAGCCCGGCCTCCTTACCGCCAACGGCCCCGATTACACGGGGCAATTGCACCTTGACACGCTGGACATCAGCTCCGCCTTCCTACCCGCATCAACCGGCATTGCACTGACGCAACCCGAAAGCCGCCATTGCCTGCCCGCACGTGCGCAAAACAGCCACAAGGGCATGTATGGCCATGTCGGCATCATAGGGGGCGGCAACGGCATGGTCGGCGCCTGCCTGATCGCCGGTCGCGCCGCGCTGCGGCAGGGGGCGGGCAGCGTCACGCTGGGAGTCCTGGACGAGCGCATCGTGGTTGATTACGGCGAGCCTCGTTTGATGTTTGCCCAACCCGAAAATCTGCTGAATGCACGTCTTGACGTGCTGGCGATAGGCCCCGGCCTGGGACAAAGCCCGCGCGCGCATGCCCTTCTGCAGACAGCCCTCACGGCAACCTGCCCATTGGTGCTGGATGCCGATGCGCTGAATTTATTGGCCGGCGATCACGAATTGGCCCATCTGCTCACCCGGCGAAACCATCCCACCCTGCTCACCCCGCATCCAGCTGAAGCGGCAAGAATGCTTGAAACAGGCGTGGCCGAGGTTCAGGCGGACCGTATCGAGGCCGCACGCCGCCTGAGCAGGAAAACCCATGCGCACGTCGCGCTCAAGGGCTCCGGCACGGTAATTGTCCATCCCGATGGCCACTACGCCATCAACACCACCGGTGGCCCCTGGCTCGCTCAGGCCGGGTCCGGCGATCGCCTCACCGGCATGGTCGCAGCACTACTGGGACAGGGATTGAGCGCAGGCAATGCCCTTGAGTCCGCGGTCTGGCTTCACGGCAAAGCCGAGCCGGCCTGACTCAGCAGATACGGGATTTCAGATAGGCCCCGAAGTCTTCGCTGACTTCGCTGTGTTTCAACGCATATTCCACCGTGGCCTGCAGGTAGCCGATTTTGCTGCCGCAATCGTAGCGAATGCCGTCAAAGTCATAAGCCAAGACCTGCTGCTCCTTCAGCAAGGCCGCAATGGCGTCGGTAAGCTGCAGTTCGCCACCGGCTCCGGGCTTGAGGTTCTCGATGTAGTGGAAAATGCGTGGGGTAAGAATGTAGCGCCCCACCACCCCCAGATTGGACGGGGCGTCGTCAGGCTTGGGTTTCTCGACGATGGCATTCACCCGTGACACACGCTCGGCCATCTGAACGGCGTCGACGATGCCATAGGACGCGGTATTCTCGGGGGCGACCTGCTGCACACCCAGCACCGAACACTGATAATAGTCGTACTGGTCGACCATCTGTTTCATCACTGCCGGGCTGCCGTCGATCAGGTCATCGGCCAGGATGACGGCAAAAGGCTCGTTACCGATCACCGGCTGCGCGCACAGCACCGCATGGCCGAGCCCAAGCGCTTCAGCTTGGCGAATGTAGATGAAATTCACGCCAGCCGGTCGAATCGACTGCACCAGTTCCAGGTCGCGGTACTTGCCACGCGCAGCCAACTCGGTTTCCAGTTCGTAGGCCTTGTCGAAATGGTCTTCCACCGTGCGCTTGGTGCGACTGCTGATGAAAATAATGTCGGTGATGCCGGCATCCATCGCTTCCTCAACGGCGTACTGGATCAGCGGCTTGTCGACAATGGGCAGCATTTCCTTGGGACTGGCTTTGGTTGCCGGCAGAAACCGTGTGCCCAAACCTGCCACTGGAAATACGGCTTTTTTGACTTTTTGCATGTCTCTTCCCCGAAGGTTGTTTGGTTCAGAAATCCAATGTGTGCTGCACGGTATCGTTATCCGGTACCAGCAAGGCCAGCAGCCCGGCCTCGTCGAGGATGGCGACGCCGAGTTCCTGCGCCTTGACCAGCTTGCTGCCGGCTTCCGCGCCGGCCACCACGTAGTCGGTTTTCTTCGACACCGAGCCGGCTACTTTGCCGCCTGCGGCCTCGATCATGTCTTTCGCCGCATCTCGGGTCAGCGTCGGCAAAGTGCCGGTCAGCACCAGCGTCTTGCCCGCAAGGATACCAAGCGCGTGCTGCGTGCCCCCGGATTCCGGCCAGTTCACGCCAGCGGCGCGCAGTGTGTTGACCACCTCAAGGTTATGCGGCTCGGCAAAAAACTGGATGATGGACTGCGCCACGATCGGCCCGACATCGCGCACCGCGAGCAGATCGGCTTCGGTCGCAGCGATCAGCCGGTCCAGCGCGCCGAAATGCTTCGCCAGGTCCTTGGCGGTGGTCTCGCCGACGTTGCGGATGCCCAGCGCAAAGATGAAGCGCGCCAGCGTGGTGGCCTTGCTGGTCTCGACCGCTGCCAGCAGATTGGCCGCCGACTTCTCGGCCATGCGTTCCAGCCCGGCAAGCGTGTCCAGGCTCAAACCATACACATCGGCAGGCGTGCGCACCAGGCCGCGATCGACCA
>DILD01000005.1 GCA_002424845.1 Thiobacillus denitrificans
GCTTCGAGGGCGAAGGCCCGATGCGCCTGGAAGCCGTGGCTGCGACGGCCCAGGGCGAAGCCGTTTCGCTGCCGCTTGAACGCGACCCGCTCGGCCTGTGGCAAACCAACTGGACCCCACTGCTGCCGATGCTCGCCGACACCACGCGCCCGGTCGCCGAGCGCGCCGCCAGTTTCCATCTCAGCCTGGCGCAGGCGTTGGTCGAGCAGGCCAGGCAACTGCGTGCGCGAAGCGGCATCCAGTCGGTCGGCCTCACCGGCGGCGTGTTCCAGAACCGCGTGCTTGCCGAGGCGGCCATCGACCGCCTGCAGGCCGCAGGCTTCACCGTCCATCTGCCGCAGCGTGTTCCGGTCAACGACGCCGGGTTAAGCTTCGGCCAGGTCATCGAATTCCTCCACGCATAAAAAATGGCTCTTTCATCGTTATTGGCTGGTGTTGCTCCTCGCTGTGGGAGAGGCGCCTTTATGCCCTCTGGGTACGCACTCCGGATTTCGCACCCTTACGAAGACCACGGCATCGGCCCGGGGGCGAGCCTCCCACAACAGCTGCCCTGTGGGAGAGGCTTCATCAGAGGGGGCAAGGCATGACTTCAACAACCAACACGGACATAGCCTAAAAAACGCATGGACGACACCCGCATCCTTCTCGCGCACGGCAACGGCGGCCGCCTGATGCGCGAGCTCATCACCGACATCTTTGCGCGCCACCTCGCCAACCCGCTGCTCGATACCGACGCCGACGCGGTGACGCTGCCGCCGCTCGACGGCGAAGTCATGGTCACCACCGACGGCTTCACCGTGCAGCCGCTGGAATTCCCCGGCGGCAATCTCGGCTCGCTGGCTGTGCACGGCGTGGTCAACGACCTCGCCGTGGCCGGTGCCGACCCGCGCTACCTCACCCTGTCGGCGCTGATCGAGGAAGGCCTCGAAGTCGCGGTGCTGGACCGCCTCATCGCCAGCTTTGCGGAAGCGGCGCGGGAAAGCGGCGTCGCCGTGGTGGCCGGCGATACCAAGGTGGTGCGCCGCGGCGAAGGCGGCGGCCTGTATCTGTCGGTCGCCGGCATCGGCGTCAAACGCGCCCGCTCGAAGCTCGATATCACCCGCATCGCGCCGGGCGACGTCGTGCTGGTGTCCGGCCCGGTGGGCGATCACGGCATCGCGGTGATGCTGGCGCGCGAACAGTTCGGTCTGTCAGGCGAGTTGCGTTCCGACTCCGCCTCGGTGCTGCCGCTGGCGCAGGCCGTGCGCGACCTGCCCAGTCTAAAATTCATGCGCGACCCCACGCGCGGCGGGCTGGCCACCGTCGCCCACGAAATTGCCCGGGCCTGCGGCCACAACGTCACGCTCGAACAACGCGCCGTGCCGTTGCGCCCCGAAGTCGTATCGGTATGCGAAATGCTCGGCTACGACCCCTATTACCTGGCCTGCGAAGGCCGAATCGTCGCGGTGGCCGATGCCACGACGGCAGGCGAAATCCTCGCCCGCTGGCATGCGCTGCCACTGGGAAAGGACGCCCGGCTCATCGGCCGCATCGAAGCCGGCACCGGCCGGGTGGTCCTCGAAACCGATCTCGGCGGCCGTCGTATACTCGACGAACTGGAAGACGATCCGTTACCCAGAATCTGCTGAGCAGGCTTCTGCCACCTTGCGATAAGAACTGGAAAACAGGCTGCGTAATGACTTACACGATGATCCATGCCCTGGCATTATTGCTTCCCTGGCCTCAACCAGCGTTCGACACCGGATCGTTTCATTCAAGACTGAAATCGGATCATTCCGCCCGCTTCTGACATGAGTTTTTATCGCTGGCTATCCGGATTCCTGATGCTCCGCCCGGGCGAGGGCCGCCATGTGGCATTTCTGGCCCTGATTGCCGCGCTGGCAGGATTTGGACTTGCCATTGGACGCGCCTCGAGCGATGCGCTTTTCTTCAAGCGCTACGGGGTGGATCACCTGCCCCAGATGTACGTGCTGATCGCCCTGGTCCTGGTTCCCGCCAGCCTGACCTATGCTGCTTTTGTGGACCGATTGACGACCCACCGCATGTTCATGCACATGCTGGTGGGCTTCGGAATCGTAATGGGGGTTTCCTGGTTCGGCATGTTCAGCGAGATGGGAAATGCCGGCATCGCCCTGTATTTCATTGCCTACGGTGTCATTTCCGAGTTGCTGCTGACCCACTTCAGCGTTTATGCCAGCAGCTTTTTCGATACCCAGCAAGCCAAACGCCTGCTCCCGTCCGTCATGGCCACGTCCAGGCTGGGCGCAACTTTTGGCGGAATATTCCTGGGCGTGGTGGGATCGGGCATGGCAACCGAACATGCCGCGCTGCTCTGGATGACGTGTCTGGTGCTGGCCCTGATTCTGGTTGGCTGGCGGCATCATGGCGAACCGAGCCACACCCTCATCAGGCGTGGACAAGCCAGCTCGCCCATTCAGATGCTACGTGAAGGCCTGATGTTCTCCCGCCAGTCCGCACTCATGCGCGTCACCGCGCTAGGCATGTTTCTGCTGGTATTGCTGCTGAGCGTCCAGGAATATCTGGTAGGCAAGATCTTTGTCCGGCACTACCCCAACGAGCGTGAACTGGCGGCTTTCTTCGGCTGGTTCCTGGCCATCCTCAATGCCAGCGTATTGGTCTTCCAGCTGTTCATGTCGAGCCGGCTGATCCGCCGTTTTGGCCTGAAAGCCATGAATCTGGTTTATCCGGTCAGCACCCTGCTGACGTTTGGCCTGTTGACGCTCAGCACAGGCAGTCATGGGGCGGATCAATACCGACGGCATGCTGCCCGGTTTCCGCAATACAGCCGCCAGCTTCTTCTTTCGGGCCTTGCCAGACTACATGCGCGGCCGTGCGCAAGCCTTGCTCACGGGCCTGATCCTGCCGCTCGGACTGCTGGGTGCGGCACTGTTTCTCTGGCTGATGCCGGATGGCGCCCCGCTGGAATGGGTGGCGGCCGGCGGAATGGTTTTCGCGGTTGCGCTGCTGTGGGTCAAGCTGCAAAAAAACGAGGCCTATGGCGAGAGCCTGATGGAACTGGTCGGTCAATCCGTGTTTGCCGAGGATCGGGACAAGGCTGCTGAACTGGGCAGCCTCGACCGGAAAACCGCATTCAGGCTGGCTGAGCATATGCGGCAAGCCAACACGATTCAGGTGATGAACAACTATGCCGACATGCTGGAATCGCTTGCGCGGGAACATGCGGGTGCGGCCATGCTTCATGTCTACCCCGACCTGCCGCCCAAACTCCAGGACCAGCTCCTGTTGCGCATCGCTCGCCTTGCGCCCAAAGCCTGGGAAGTGGTGGTCTGGGAGGCGGCCAAGCGCGGGGATGCGCATCTGGCCGAAACGACCGCCCGGCATCTGCTTGCCGTCAACTTTCCCGCCGCGCTGGAACAGGCGCCGGCATGGCTCGAAACGTCCAATCCCAGGCTGCGCGCCTCGGCCGCGGTGGGCCTCCTGCGTGGGAATACGCCCGCTTTGCGGACGCGGGCGCGTGAAACGCTGGAAACATTGCTGGCCTCGCCCCAGCCGGATCATTACCTGGCTGCCCTGGGCGCGCTGGGCGCCATGCCCCATGAAGAGCTGCTTCAGGCAATCCGTCCCAGACTGGTTGACGAGAGCACCCGGGCACGCGTGCTGGCGCTCAAAATCTGGTCCCACTGCGGGCAACACGAGGTCAGCGAAGCCAGGGAAATCATCGACTGGGCCCTGGCAGATCCCTCCCATGAGGTGCGTGCCGAGGCCATACGAGCCGCCGCCAATCTGAAGATTCCCGATCAAGCGGATCTTGAATGGCTGGGGGCTGCCCTGCGCGACCCTGATTACCGGGTGCGACGTGCCGGACAGGCCTGTGCCGCCTGCTTCCTGCCCAAGGATCAGGCAGCGTGGGCCAGTCTGGTGGCGGCGAATAAAACCGACTTCGAATTACAGGCCGCGATGGTTTCGGTGCTGGCTGTTTCCGACATCGAAAACAGAATCGACATCCTGAACCAGATGTCCGGCCGCCATGTCCGGCTTGCCCGGGACAAGCTGCTCATCATGGAAAACCTTCCTTCCCCGGAAGGCGCGTCGAGCGAAGCGTTCTCATTGTTGCGACAGGTGCTGCGCGAAGAAGCGCACCGACACCTGGACGCAGTCCTGCAGATTCTGGGGTGTCTGGATCAGAGCAGTCAGATGAGCTACATTCGGGCGGGCCTGTCCAGCCGCGACAAAAACCTCTGGGCTCAGGCCATGGAGTCCGCCATGCAACTGAAGCATGAAGGGCGCCTGTTCCGTGAATTGGTCACGCTCTTCGAAGCCGTACGGGAAGGCGTTTCTCTCGGGGGCGAGCCGCCGGGCGGCAAGCATGCTCTCGCCGCCTGGATGGCGTGGTGCCAGGAATTCGGCAGCGAGTGGCTGACGAAATGCGCCTGCTACTGTCTCGATAGCAAAAAGGAAGTTTCATGAGTCTGCACGTCGAACGTGTGCTCCTGCTCACCAAGGTGCCATTGTTCTCCTATCTGCGTACCGATCAGTTGAGCCGGCTGGTCCCTCTGCTCGAACCGGTGGCATGGCCGAAGGGCGAACGCGTGTTCGACAAGGGCGACCTGGGCCTGGAGTTCTACATCATCACGGCTGGCCGCATCGGGATTTCCGTGGACCCCGATCCGAGTCGCCCGGTTTTCATCAACGAACTCAAGGCAGGTGACTGTCTGGGCGAAATGGCGCTCATCGACAACGAGCCCCGCTCGGCAACGGCCCATGTACTGGAAGACACGCAAGCCCTCGCCCTGGACAAGGAAAAACTGCATGGCGTGCTGATGACCTATCCGGAACTGGGAATCGGCATGATGCGGGCATTAAGCCAGCGTCTCCGGGCCATCAATAGCAGCGCCATCAAGAAATAAAGACTGTTTCAGCCTGGGTCCCGGCAGCACCGGGTCTACGCCAGGGCGTTTTGGCTCATGCGCGCATGCCTCGGCGGCCGCATCCGGTTGATCTGGATCATTGACGCACACCGCCCAACCAGTGCAGGCTTGAGCCTCATCTGTTTGCAGCCGAATCCCATGTTTCAACGCCCGCCCATGACGCGCTGGCTCGCGCTTTGCCTGTTGTCCTCCTCGGTGATGGCCGCTTCGCCCGATGGCGTGGTGTCCGTCTCGCATCCTGCCGCCGCCGCAGCCGGCGCGCGCATGCTGGCGCAAGGCGGCAATGCCATCGATGCCGCAGCCGCCGTGCAGTTCGCATTGAATGTGGTCGAACCGCAAGCGTCCGGCATCGGCGGCGGCGGCTTCATGATGATCCACCTCGCCAGAACAGGCGAAACCTTCATCGTCGATTCGCGCGAACGTGCCCCTGCTGCGGCCAGTGCGGACATGTTCGCCCCTGACGGTCTGCCGATGCCTTTCCTGCAGGCCTCGACCAGCGGCCTGGCCGTGGGCGTGCCCGGCACGTTGCGCGGCGTCGACACAGCGCTGCGCCGCTGGGGCACGAGAAAACTGGCCGACACCCTGGCGCCGGCCATCGAGCTCGCCGAGCGCGGCTTTCGCGTCAATCGCTTTCTCGCTGCCGACATCGTCAACGACGCCGGCCGTACGCAAATCCATCCCGAGACCGCCGCGATCTTCCGTCCCGGCGGCGTGCCGCTTGCTGAAGGCGACTGGCTAGTCCAGCCTGACCTCGCCAAAACCCTGAAGCACATCGCCGCCGGGGGCCCGGACGCGTTCTATCGCGGCCCCCTGGCACGAGCCATCATCAAGGCCCAGCAGCGTACGCGCAGCGAATTGGGCGAAGACGGCATGGGCCGCATGACAGTGGATGATCTCGGAAACTATCAGGTTGCGATCCGCAAGCCCCTGATCGGCCATTACCGTGGCTGGACGCTTGCCAGCATGCCGCCGCCCTCTTCAGGCGGGCTCACCCTGTTGCAGATGCTGGCGCTGCTGGAACGCTTCCCGCTTGGCGATGCCGCGCAGGGCTACGGCTTCGGCAGCCCCAAAACGCTGCACGCAATGGCCGAGGCAATGCGTCTTGCCTTCGCCGACCGCGCGCTGTGGATCGGGGACGACGATGCCGCACCCATCCCTCGACAGGGACTGCTGCATCCCGGTTATCTGGCGACGCGTGCCAACCTGATCAAGGCCGACCGCCGCATGGACACGCCGCAGGCAGGCGATCCCCTGCCCTGGGATTCATCCGCCGCCCGGCCAAAACCCTCGCCTGCGAATCCGGAAAGCCCGCACACCACCCATTTCTCCATCGTCGATCGCTGGGGCAACGTGGTGAGCTACACCAGCACCATCGAATTCACCTGGGGATCGGGCATCACCGTGCCGGGCTATGGGTTTCTGCTCAACAACGAACTGACCGATTTCAATTTCCTGCCTGCTGCCGATGCGGCTGAGGGCGACCCCGGCGCCAACGACGTTGCACCGTACAAGCGTCCCCGCTCCAGCATGGCCCCCGTGCTGTTGTTCAAGGAAGGCAAACCGGTTGCGGCTTACGGCTCGCCCGGCGGAGCCAGCATCATCAATTCGGTGCTCAACGTCACGCTGAATCTCATCGACCACGGCATGTCCCTGCAGCAGGCGATCGACGCACCCAGGCTGTCGGTCACCCACGCAACGGGCAGGATCAGCTGCGAAGGGGGGCATGAGTTCATGCAACCGGCTTTCACCGTCGCCACGCAAAATGTCCTGCGCGAATCAGGCCATCCAGGCCTGGGCGAAACGGGCGCGGAGGGCTGCCGGGAGGCGATCGGCTCGGTTCAGGCCATCGCAACCGAGCCCATGAAGGGCACCCATCGCGGTGCGGCGGACTTGCGCCGCGAAGGCACCGTCATCCAGGTCAAGTCGGCCCCGGTTCGTCCCTGAACTCAGGCAGGGGGCGGCAAGGGCTTCAGGTGCAGCACGAACCAGTCCGCAGCCTGACGAGCCACGGTTTCAAGTGTGCCGGGCTCCTCGAACAGGTGGGTTGCGCCGGGAACGATCACCAGCTGCTTCTCGCAGCGTAACTGCTCATAAGCCTGCTGGTTGAGGTCGATCACGACATCGTCGTCGCCGCCGACCAATAGCAGGGTGGGCGCCGTCACCGTGGCCAGCGCATGCGCGCTGGCCAGGTCGGGACGGCCTCCGCGCGACACCACGGCCCTGGCCGCCGCGCCAAGCTTCGCCGCCGCATCGAGCGCGGCGGCCCCTCCCGTGCTGGCGCCGAA
>DILD01000025.1 GCA_002424845.1 Thiobacillus denitrificans
ATGCCGGTGGCGGCCCGCGAGGCCTCCATCTACACCGCCGTCACCATGGCCGAATACTATCGGGACATGGGCTACCACGTCCTGCTGCTGGCGGACAGCATCTCCCGCTGGGCCGAGGCGCTGCGCGAGATATCCTCGTCGCTGGAGGAGATGCCGGGGGAAGAGGGCTATCCCACCTATCTGGCCTCGCGCATGGCCGGCTTCATGGAGCGGGCCGGGGTGGTGGAAACCGTGTACGGCACGATCGGCTCCCTGAGCATGATCCTGTCCGTCTCGCCTCCCGGCGGCGATTTCACCGAACCGGTTACCCAGGCCTGCCTGCGCACGGCCGGCGCATTTCTGATGCTGGATGCCTCCCTGGCGCACCGCCGCCACTTTCCGGCTGTCAACTGGTTCCAGAGCTATTCCCTCTACGAACGGGCCATGGAGCAGCATTTCTCCGGCACCGTCGAGGCCGGATGGGCCGGGGCGCGCCAGCGTTGCCGGACCCTGCTCCAGCGGGAGGAGGCCCTGCGCGAGGTGGCCGAGATCGTCGGGCTGGAGGGGATGCAGGAGCAGGACCGCCTGATCCTGCACAGCGCGGAACGGATCAGGCTGGAGTTCCTCTGCCAGAACGCTTACAGCGAGGATGCCTTCAGCGCCCCGGAGCAGACCATGGCCATGATCAACGGGATCCTCTCCGACCACGAACGGCTCGAACAGCGCCTGGCCGCCGGCGACGATCTCGAGGCGGCGCTGGGAACGGGAAGGGGGCAGCATGCGTCTCAGTGAACACACCTACCGCACCGTCTCCTCCATTCGCGGTCCGCTGATCTTCCTGGACAGGGTGCGGCAGGTCCGCTTCGGCGAGGTGGTGCGCATCATTCCGCCCGAGGGGAAGCCGCTGGAGGGTGAGGTAATCAAGATCGACGGCGATACGGTCCTGGTGCAGGTTCTGGGCGAGACCCGCGGCATGGATACCGGGTCGGCCGTAATCTTCAGTGATGCGGTCAAGCGGGCGCCGCTCTCACCGGAGGTGGTCGGCCGCGTCTTCAGCGGCTCCTTCGCGCCGCTGGACAACGAGCCGCCCTATATCCCCGAACGGTGGGGCGCCATCTCGGGGGCACCCATGAACCCGGTGGCCCGGGCCCGGCCGCAGGACTTCATCGAGACCGGTTTCAGCACCATCGACGCCCTCAATACCCTGGTTCGCGGACAGAAGCTGCCGATCTTTTCCGGCGGCGGCCTGCCGCACAACCGGGTGGCGGCGCAGATCGTGCGCCAGGCCAAGCTGCTGGGCGAAGAAGCCGCCGAGTTCGTGGTGGTGTTCGCCGCCTTCGGTGCCTCGCACGCCGACGCGCGTTTCTTCCAGGAAAGCTTCGAGGAAAGCGGGGTGTTGAACAAGGTGGTGATGTTCCTCAACCTCGCCGACGAACCGGTGATCGAACGCCTGCTGACGCCACGGGCGGCACTCACCGCCGCCGAATTCCTCGCCTTCGACCTCGACTATCACGTGCTGGTGGTGATGACCGACATGACTGCCTACGCCGAAGCGCTGCGCGAAGTGGCGGTGCTGCGCGGCGACGTGCCGGCGCGCAAGGGCTATCCCGGCTATCTCTATTCCGACCTCGCGGAAATCTACGAGCGGGCAGGGCGCATCAAGAACCGGCGCGGATCGATCACCATGATCCCGGTGCTGTCGATGCCGTCCGACGACATCACCCATCCGATTCCCGACCTCACCGGCTACATCACCGAAGGCCAGATCGTGCTCGGGCGCGAACTCGCCAACCAGGGCGTGTACCCGCCGGTGACCGTGCTGCCTTCCTTGTCGCGTTTGATGAAAGACGGCGTCGGCAAGCACTTCACGCGCGAGGATCATCCCCACGTCGCCAGCCAGCTGTTCGCCAGCTATGCCAAGGCATTGGAAGTGCGCGGACTCGCCGCCATCATCGGCGCCGAGGAATTGAGCGACGCCGACCGCCGCACCCTCGCTTTCGCCGACGCCTTCGAGCGCCGCTTCATCGGCCAGGGCGAAGACGAGGACCGCAGCGTCCACGAGACGCTGAATCTCGCTTGGGAACTACTCTCGATGCTGCCGCCGGAGTCGTTGATCCGCGTGTCGGAAGACGAGCTGGCGAAATATCACAAGGCGAGCGGAGAGTCGAGAGCCGAGAGCGGAGAGTAAAACCTCACCTCCGCGTGCACCTACTCTCGACTCTCCGCTCTCGACTCTCGGCTCTCGACTCTCGGCTCTCGACTACCCCATGAAAAAACGCCTTCCCGTCCCCCCCACTAAAAGTGCGCTGCTGCAGGTCGGCAGGCAGGCCCGTTTTCTGGAGCAGGGTCGACAGATGCTGGAAAAGAAGCGCGATCTGCTGACCCGCCTGGTGTATGAGCGGCTGGCGCAATACCGCGAGTTGCGCGCGCAAACGGTGCGCGAGCTTGGCGAGGCTTATCGTTGGCTCGGCATTGTGCAGATGCGCATGGGCGGGCAGATGCTGCATCAGGCGTCGGTTGGCTTGAAGCCTGCGGTCGCCATTAAAGTGGTGGCGCGCTCCAGCGTCGGCGTGGAATATCCCAGTGTGACTGCCGAGCCGCTGCCGCTTCAGCCGGTGGGGTTGATGTGGACCGATGTCAGCTTTGATGAAGCGCGTTTGCGCCTGAGAAATCTGACCGTGACACTGGCGCGCCTGGGCGAAGCGGAGAATGCCTTGTGGCGCCTGCTGGCGGCCAGCCGCAAAACACAGAAGCGGGCCAACGCGCTGAAGTACAACATCATTCCGCGCTACCAGGCGACGGTGCAGCACATTCGCGCCGCACTGGAGGAAGACGAACGCAACACCTTGTTTCAGATCAAGGTGCTGCGCGCGCGCCAGTCTGCAAACGGTCCGCGATGAGTGCTTACGTTTGTCGGGCAGGGATTTTCCATACCGGCAAGCCTGTTGATTCAATACATGGCACGCATGAATGATCGGCTTGCGCGAGGCTGGCCTGGGTTTGTTAATATTCGTCAGTCAGCCTGGGCTGACGGAACGGTTTTTTCCATTCTGGAGGATGTGTTGGCATGATGAATTACAAGAAAGCAAGCCTGGTGACGGCCATGATCGCCGTGGGGCTGATCACGGGTTGCGCCAGCGATAAAGGGCATAGCCAAGGCAGCTCCTGGATTCCGGAGACTTCGGATAGTCTGACCGTCGAAACGACACCGGCGGGCGCTGAAGTCTGGATCATGGGCAAGCGTGAGGGCGTATCCCCGGGGACGTTCCCGGCATCGCTCATCTTCCCGCGCCAATACAGGCAGGAGGATATTGGCCTGTACGGTCGGGTGCGTTTGGTCAAGGAGGGCTGTGAAAGCATGATGCTGCCGGTCAGCACCCAGGCGCTGGCCTCCAGAATGAAGGTCAAGCTCAATTGTGCTGCACCTGCACCTGCACCTGCACCGATCGCCTCGCAACCTCACCCCGTTCCGGTTGCATCTCCCGAGGCCTATCGGGCACCGCAGGTCGCCCCGGCCAGCACGCCTGCGCCTGCGGCCATGCCGTCCACCGCAAAGGAGCGTTTGCTGCGCCTGGAGGAACTGCGTCGCGATGGGCTGATTTCCGAAGAGGAATACCAGACGCTACGCAAGCGGGTGCTCGATACCCTGTGAGCTGAATCTCTGCTGAACCCGCACTTGCACGCGCGGGTTTGTCCCAACAAAAAGCCCCACCATGACGGTGGGGCTTTTTGTTGTTGCCAGACTGCCCGCAGGCAGCCTGCTCCGACAGGCTTCAGAAGCCAGCGAACATTTGCAGCATGGTCAGGTTGTCGCGATCGTCTGCGCGTGCATTGATGGCAGAGCCGCTTTCCTTCGTGTGGAACAACTCGAGCTTGACGTTCTGGGCCGGCATGTACTGGCCGCCAATCGTGAACGCCCTGTCGCGGTTGTTGTTCACCTTGCCATTGTCCTTGGTGCGCCAGCCAGCAAAGACGTTGGCTTTGGACGACAGCAGGCCGCCGAGCTGGGCCATGACGGCAAAGGCCTTGGCATCGCCCGGGTTCGCATTCCACACGGAACCCGCATCGGCCACGCCATAGCTGGCGTACAGGCTAAGCGGCATGCCACCGGCTTCGCCGTTGGCCTGGGCATCGATCACCCAGCCATCGACCTTGACATTGCCCGCCGAAGGCTTGGCGTCGCCCGTCAGGTACTGGAAGCCGAAACCGGTGTCCCAGGAACCGATGGCCGGCATGTACACGCCGCGGAAGTAGTGGGCGAAGCCTGAACCGATGTCCATGTTGTTGCTGCCCCAGCCCGGGGTCCATGGAGTGTAGTTGAAGTAGAACTCCGGGGTATGGGCGACGAACGCCATGCCGGTGGCCTCGCCCGAGCCCATTCCCAAGCTCTGGGCGGCGCTCAGGGTGGTGCGGGCCTCGACCGAGCGCTGCGAGCGCAGGGCGCCGGTGTTCAGCAGTTCGAAGCCATAGGCCACGCCGAGACCGTCGGTGGAGAAGGGGGTGATGCTGATGTTGGCATTGCCCATCTGGCCCACATTGAAGGGAATCTTGAAGCCGAACAGGCCATTGGTATCGCCGCTGGAAGTACCGTCGCCGTTATCTTCGACTTCCGTCGCGCCGCCCAGTGCGATCTCGGCCAGGAAACCGATGCGCTCCGAGACGCGGCCGCCGACCAGGAAGGCTGCCTCGTCGGGCCATACGATCTCGCCGCGGTCGAGCCCGGCATCGGTGTTGCCGTTGGTCTTGGAGTAACGCAGCTTGCTGATCAGCGACATGTTCAGGGTCGACGGCAGCGAAAGATTCTCGCCTTCGATCAGTGGCTGGGCGCCCACCAGGGTGTAACCGCCGGCCTTGAATGCGCGGCCGAAAGCGTTGATGGCCGGGAAGGTGGTGTGGCAGGCAGCGCAAGCCATGCCGGTCTGGCGGGCAAAACCGGGGATGGCCTGGCTGTCGGTGCTGACACCGGCGCCAACGACGCCCAGCAGCAGGGCCGCGACGGCGCCGGTGGAAGAAGCCGCTTGCGTGCGACGTGTAAGGGTTGTTTTCAGCATGTTGTCTCCACTTTTATTAAATGAACAAGCCCGCACCCTGTGTCACCATCGCATGGGCGATGACATAGGGTGTGCTCGACTTTCTGTTGAATGAAATATCCGGGCAGGGGCCCAACCTGATTCCCCGCCCGACTCCCATTTTCCAACTTGTTTTCCCGCTCCCGACACCTGAAGGGGATACGGGAACGAGCACCTCTCAAAAAGCCGGTCAGGCATTTCTTAAGGCAGTCTTAAAGTACTGCCTTAAGGAACTTTTGTCATCAGTTTGTAGTCCTGCGCGGGAATTCCTTCTGGGGCCCAGGGTTTTTTGTTGTTTTTAGGCCGCCTTAAGGCTTGTTTAAGTTACGGAAGCGAAAGTGGCGACTCCCTAAACACATTCAGGAGTTGATCATGAAACGTTTCTCTCTACCCCTCACCCTCGTCGTCAGCCTGCTCGCGAGCGCCGGCAATTACGCACTGGCATCGAATGGACCCGATAGCTGCGAAAAACTGCTCAAGCGCGCCTGCACCGTGCCGGAACAGGCAAGTTTCGCTCAGGGCGTTCCCAACATGCAGGTGTCCAAGGCATTTTCGCGTGGGCATGGCGCCAAGGATTGCGATGCCTTCGTCAAGCGTTCGTGCAATGCGCAGGAACGCGAGCATTTCAGCAGGGATATCAAGGCGGGTGCCTGGGCGCACGGCTGCGACGACTTGCTCAAGCGCAGCTGCACCGCGGCTGAGCGCAAGAGCTTCATCAAGGGCCAGCATGGCGGAATGCGGCTTGCCGCCAAATGAGGCAAACCGAATAGGCGCGGCGGGCCGCCGCCGCGTCATCCGCCCCTGCCGGCCCAGCACAAGGCCGCACGCAGACCGCCTTGTGGCCGGTTTTCCAGCTTCAGCGTGGCGCCATGGAGCTGAGCGATGCGCTGAACGATGGCCAGCCCCAGCCCGCTGCCTTCCTGAGTGACGTCTCGCCCCCGGTAAAACCGCTCGGTCAGTCGCACGAGATCGGCTTCCGGAACGCCGGGGCCGTCGTCTTCCACTTCCAGGCAAAGCCCATTCCCGTCACGGCGGATGGCCAGATTCACCTGGCTGCTTTCCGGCGTGTAACGCAGGGCGTTGTCCAGCAGGTTGCGCAAGCCTACCGCGATCAGATCGGCATCGCCCTGAACAGACACGGCTTCGCCTGCGTGCCAGCTCACCCGTCCGCCGTTCGCGCTTTCCGGCAGTTCTCCCACCACCTGGCTTGCCACGGCATTGAGGTCGATGGGCTGGCTTTCGCTCAGCCCGGTCAAGGGATCGAGGCGCGCCAGGCGCAGGAGTTGCTCCACCAGCCGGGTGGCGCGCTGCGTGCCCGCGACGACCTGACCGAGTGCGTGCTGGCGGCTTTCGTCAGCGGTCGTGGCCTGCGCAACCTGCGCCTGCATCTGGATCGCAGCCAGAGGCGTGCGCAATTCATGCGCGGCGTCGGCGGTGAATCGGCGCTCGTTTTCGAGCGTGCGTCCCAGGCGTTCCAGCAGGATATTCAGCGACTGCACCAGGGGCAGCACCTCGCGCGGCAGGGTGTCGGTCTGCAGCGGCGAGAGATTGCTGGCACTGCGAGCCGATACGGTGATGGCTAAATCGACCAGCGGACGCAGTGCGCGGCCGACCAGAAGATAGATCAAGACGGCCAGCAAGGGCAGGGCGATCAGCAGGGGCGTGGCCATGCGCAGGGCAATGTAGCTTGCGATCTCGTCACGGATGCTTTGCGATTGCGCCACCTCAACGCGCAGCAGGCCTTTGGGGTCGTCCGTCACCAGCACGCGCCAACTCATTTTTCCATCTTTCAGGTTGTGATAACCCGTTAGCCCATGTTCCAGCAGGGGCGGCGGATTGGGCGAGGACAGCAGGGGTTTTCCTTCCGCACTATAGATGCGGAACTGCAGCTTTTGCTCGTAGGGATGCAGATCGTCGTCGAACATGGTATCGAGCGCATCGAGTTCGCCCCCGTCTTCCTCGATCAGTTCATGCCGGGTTTGGGCCAGCAGCAGCCGCGCGGACTGGGCAAGTTGCGCATCGAGCAATTCCTCGGCTTCGTGCAGGGCATCGTGGTAGCTCCACCAGGCCGCGGTCGACCAGACAGCACCGGTGGCCGCGAGCAGCATGACAAGCAGTCGGGCGCGCAGCGAAGCCGGTCTCAGTGCGCGTTTGATCCGGGTTCTCACGTGGTTTCTCCCATGACATAGCCGAGGCCGCGTACCGTGGTGATGAGGTCGCTGCCGATTTTCTTGCGCAGGTGGTGGATATAGACTTCGACCGCATTGCTCTCAATTTCCTCGCCCCAGGCGTACAGACTGGTTTCCAGTTCCTGGCGCGAGCGGATCCGTCCCTTGTGGCTCAACAGATCGTGGAGCAGGGCGTATTCGCGTGCGGAGAGGGTAATGGGCTTGCCCGCCAGGGTGACGCGCCGCCCTGATGGGTCAAGGGTCAGCTCGCCCAAGGCAAGCAACGGTACGGCTTCGCCGCTGGCGCGTCGCAACAGGGCACGCAAGCGGGCCTGCAGTTCGGTTAGATCGATCGGTTTCAGCAGGTAATCATCGGCCCCCATATCGAGGCCTTTTATCTTGTCCGATACCGTGTCACGGGCGGTAAGAATGAGAACCGGCGTGCGCTTGCCGCGTGCGCGCAGTTCCTTCAGCACGCTCAAGCCATCGCGTCTGGGCAGGCCGAGGTCGAGGATGCAGGCGCTGTATTCCTCGGTCAGCAAGGCCAGATGCGCCGATTCACCGTCGCGCACCCAGTCGACACTGTAGCCATCCAGCACCAGACCGGCCCGTATTCCATCGCCCAACAGGGTGTCGTCTTCCACCAGCAGCAAACGCATGCAGTCTCCCGCCCGTTAAGTTTGTTTTTTCTCGTTGATTATTGCATTCATTGGTTGATGCATTGCGCCGGGTTATTTTGATTCAGTGTCCTGGCGATAGGCGCTTGCCAGCGATTCATCCACCATCTGCTTCAGGGATTCGTAGCCAAAGCTCGGCAGCGGTTTGCCGTTGACGAAAAATTCCGGGGTTTGGGTCACGTTCAGCGTTCGTGCATCCTCCCGATCCTGGGCAATCAACCGGGCAATCTCCGGCGCATTCATATCGCTGCGCAGTTGCTCCAGATCCAGACCGAGTCCTTCAATATGCGGCCAAATGCGCTCGGGCTGCACGGCATGGTGGATGACCCAGTCCGACTGTACCGCCAGCAGGGCCTCCAGGGTTTCCCAGTATTTCCCCTGCTTTGCGGAGGCCTCAAGCAAGGCCACTGCGTAATCGGCGTTCTGATGAAACGGTGCATAGCGCAGAACCAAACGAATCTTCTCCGGATGGGCGGAGAGCAGGTCTTTGACGAATGGATAAAAGAGCCGGCAGGTTTCGCATGCCGGATCGAGAAACTCCACAATCACGACCCTGGCATCGGGCTGTCCGAGTGTCTGCGAATGTGCCCGGACCAGAGCCGACCGGTTTGCCTGGGCGAGCTGAGCGGTCTGCTCATTCTTTTCGGCCCCATAGAAGAGGACGCCCGCCACGAAAGCCAGCAGCAGGATCCCGGCAGCGGAAATAAACAGCGGTTTTTTCATTTCGAAACTTTCAGATGGGTCAGCAGGAGCATCGCGATGATGAGAGAAAATGCCAGCAGGGAGAGCATCGGCAAAGTCAGAAAGCCGAACCAGATGACTTGTTCCACCGAGCATGGCACCCCTTGGCTACAGGGCGTAAGGCGTTCCGGTATCAGTCCGCTGGCCACCGCCCAATGAAACGCAGCCAGTAGCCAGCCAGTCACGGCCAGAGGCAGCGCGTAGCGAACGACCCGACGGTCGAATGGAAACAAGCCCGCTGCCAGAATCAAAACCAGGGGAAACATGCAGATACGTTGATACCAGCACAGCACGCAGGGCGTATGGCCCATGATCTCGCCTAGAAACAGGGCCGCTAGCGTAGATACCGCGGCGCTTAGCCAAGCGATGAATATCAAGGTCCAGCCAATATCGTTCGAGGGGTGGGTGGCGTTCATCGGCAAGATGATATGTCAGGGCGGGCGATTGCGTGGGTTCGAACTGGGCACCTGCTTTTTTCTTGAAGCGCAACCATCGACCAGTCTGGTCATTTCACCAGATTGGATAAGGGCTCGTTGGCAGCACTTCGATCCAGCAAGTTCATTTGTTTGATCAGGTTGTCCAGGCCTTGGTCCAGCTTGATCAACGCATCCTCAGGCATTTTTTCCAGCGCATCGACTACGAGACCGGTCAGCGGCCGCGGCGCACGTGCAACGGTGTCTCTGCCTTTATCCGTCAAGCGTAGGCGCACCACCCGCCGGTCCTCCTCGCCGCGCAGACGCTCCACCAGTCCAGACCGGGCAAGTTTGTCGAGCAGATTGCTGGCTGTGGAGACGTGTACAGACAGCGCCTGGCCCAATTGCGACACCGTGATGTCCGGTGTGTCGGCGATGGTCGCCAGCATCCACACCTGCGTCCCTCCAATTCCGCAAGTTGCTTCCAGTGCACGTGAGTGCTGGCGCACGGCGCCGATAATGAGGCGGAATTTTTGCAGGGTTTCTAAAACAGGTGACGAGGTCATGAAATGGGTCTGGCTGCGTGATGGGAGGGCGGTCGGCGTCGCCCGGAAAATTCCGGCAATCGTAACGGGTGGCGCCTGAGCCGGCTTAATGTTATTATGCAATAATATTATTTATAATAATATACTAATTAAAACCTGTTTTGCACGAAGCCAAGGCTTCATCTGGCAGAGAGAAGGCTTCATCTGGCAGAGAGAAAATCATTATTTTCAAATGGATACAACGGGTTCTTGATTTTTGTCACCCCGCCGAGAGGATGGCGGCGACAGCGCCAGGGAGCACGCTGGAATGACACCCGAGGCATCTCTGTCAGACATGGTTGAAACAACGGTACATCCTCTCCCTTATTCCCTATCGAAGTCACGGCATTCCACTATCCTGTTGTTTGGGGAAGTGTTGATGGACTGCTTCCCGGATCGGGAAGTCCAGGGCGGTGCTCCTTTCAACGTTGCGCATCATTTGCGTGGGCTGGGCGAAAGGGTAGGGGTGGTTCCGGTGCTGGTTACCCGTATCGGCAAGGATGAATATGGCCACCGCCTGCTCGATGCGATGCAGTCGGCTGGATTGACGATCGATGGCGTGCAACTGGATAGCCTGCATCCCACCGGCAAGGTTCGGATCGATCTGGAAGCCGACGGCCAGGGCCATCGTTTCGAGATTGCACCCGGCCAGGCCTGGGATTTCATTCATGCCGACATGGCGCGTCTGGTCGGTCTGTCAAGCCGACCGGAATGGCTTTATTTCGGTACGCTGGCACAACGTTCAGCCGTTCGTCCGATTGCCCGCCCGGTTGCGCATCCGGCCTTGCGTGCGCTATTGCAGACCACCCACGCCAAGGGGTTTCTCGACATCAACCTGCGCGACCCCTGGGTGCGCAAGGACGTGTTGCGCTGGTCATTGGGCAAGGCGGAAATCGTCAAGATGAACGAAGAGGAGTTGCTCCGTGTCGCCCACATGATGGGGCTGGGCAGCGCCTCGCAAACCGTGCTCGGCAAGCGCCTGCTTCATGCCTTCGGCATCCGGCAATTGCTCGTTACCGAAGGCAGGAACGGCGCCTGGCTGCTACAAAACGATGGCACCCATCACCACACCGGGCCGACAGAACCGCTCGTCGATGTGGTCGATAGCGTGGGCGCCGGCGATGGTTTCGCAGCGGTTTTCCTGCTGGGGCTGACCCAGGGCTGGCCGGCAGAACAAACCCTGGATCGCGCCCACCGCTTTGCCGGAGAGATCTGCCGCCTGCGTGGCGCGATTCCGGACAGTGACAGTTTCTACCAGCCGTTCATTACGGAATGGCTGCTTGCGGGAAGGCCGACATGAATCCACTTCATATTCTGTTGCTGAGCGTGCATGGCCTGATTCGCGGCCGTGAACTCGAACTCGGGCGCGATGCCGATACCGGCGGCCAGACCCTGTATGCAGTGGAGCTTGCGCGCGCTCTGGCGGAACTGCCGGGCGTCGCGCGGGTGGATTTGATGACCCGGCGCGTGGTGGATCCGCATGTCGCTTCCGCTTATGCCGAGCCCATCGAGGTGCTGGGTCCCAAGGCGCGCATCGTCCGCATTGATGCGGGGCCCGAGGAATATATCCGCAAGGAGGAACTATGGGACCACCTGGATTCCTTCGCCGACAACGCCCTGGCTTTTCTGCGCGCCGAAGGCCTCAATCCGGACATCGTCCACAGTCACTATGCCGATGCCGGGTACGTCGGCACCCGTCTGGCCAACCTGCTTGGGGTGCCGCTGGTGCATACCGGTCATTCGCTGGGCCGGGTCAAGCGTCGCCGCCTGATCGCCTCCGGCGTGAAGCGCGACGTGATCGAGGCGCGCTATCACATGGCACGACGGGTGGAAGCGGAGGAACTGACCCTGGGCTCGGCCTCGCTGGTGATCGCGTCCACGGCCAACGAGATCGAAGAACAGTACGGCCTGTACGACCACTATCAACCAGAGCAGATGCGGGTGATTCCGCCGGGCACCGACCTCAAGCGCTTCATGCCGCCGGATGGCAGCGAACAGCATGCGCCGATCGCCGCCGAGGTGGCGCGTTTTCTCAACGATCCGGCCAAGCCGATGATCCTGGCGGTGTCGCGTCCGGATGAGCGCAAGAACATCGCCACTTTGGTGCAGGCCTACGGTGAATCGGCGGAACTTCAGGAATGCGCCAACCTGGTGGTGGTGGCGGGCAACCGCGACGACATCCGAGACCTCGACAACGGCGCCCAGAGTGTCCTCGGCGATCTGCTGCTGGATATCGACCGCTACGACCTGTACGGCAAAGTGGCCTATCCCAAGCATCATCGGCGCGACGAAGTGCCGGTGCTGTACCGGCTGGCGGCGGCATCGGGCGGCGTGTTCGTCAACCCGGCGCTGACCGAGCCCTTCGGTCTGACCCTGATCGAGGCGGCGGCCAGCGGCCTGCCCATCGTCGCCACTTCGGACGGCGGGCCGCAGGACATCATCGGCAACTGCCACAACGGCTACCTGATCGATCCGCTCAGCCCGGAGGACATGGCATCGTCCCTGTTGAAGGTGCTTCAGGACAAGAACAGCTGGATACATTTGGCGGAGGAGGGGCTGCGTGGCGTGCAGCAGCATTATGCCTGGCCTGCCCACGCCCGGACTTATCTGGCTGCAGTGAAACCGCTGCTGGAGGACCGACGCCCCACGCGCCAACCGCCATCGCGCCGCCCCGGGCTTTACCACGACCGCGCGATGTTCACGGACCTGGACCAGAATCTGCTGGGCGATCCGGAATCGCTGGCGGAGTTCGTCAGGGTGGTGCGCGAACACCGCACCTGCGCGAGCTTCGGCGTAGCCACCGGGCGCTCGCTGGAGTCAGCACTCAAGGTCATGCGCCGCTACGGCATTCCGATGCCGGATGTGCTCATTACCAGCCTTGGCGCCGAGATCCACTTCGCGCCGGAATACGCCATGGACCTGGCCTGGACCCGCCACATCGACCACCTCTGGACGCCGTCAACAGTGCGCGCCATTCTCGACGAGCTGCCGGGCTTGAAGCGTCAGCCCAAATCCGAGCAGAGCCGCTTCAAGATCAGTTACTACATCGACCCCCAGATCGCACCGTCGCTGGAGGAAATCAACCGCCTGCTGCATCAGGGCGACCAGACCGTCAACGTCACGCTGTCCTTCGGCCAGTTTCTCGATGTACTGCCCATCCGCGCTTCCAAGGGGTTTGCGGTGCGCTGGTTTGCCGATCAGTGGGGCGTGCCGCTGGAACAGATCCTGGTTGCCGGCGGTTCCGGCTCCGACGAGGACATGATGCGCGGCAATACCCTGGCGGTGGTGGTGGCCAATCGTCACAACGACGAGCTGCGCGCCCTGGCCGAGGTGGAGCGAATCTACTTCGCTCAGGCCGGTTATGCCCGGGGCATTCTGGAAGCGATCGAGCACTACGACTTCTATGGCAGCTGTCGGGTGCCGGCAAAGGAGGCGGTCTGAATGGACGCCCCCATCCTGCTCGCCACCGACCTGGATCGAACCCTGCTGCCTAATGGCGGCCAGCCGGAATCGCCATTGGCGCGGCAACGCTTTCGCCGTCTGGCCGCGCGGCCGGAAGTCCGGCTCGCTTACGTGACCGGCCGCCATCGGGAATTGGTGGAGGCGGCGATGGTCGAATTCGAACTGCCCCGGCCCGATTTTGTCATCGCTGACGTGGGCACCAGCCTGTATGCCGTTGACGCCGACGACTGGCGACAGCTGCAGGGCTGGCAGCAGGCCATCGCGCTCGACTGGGGCGGCCGCAGTCGAGCGGAACTGGCTGCGATGGTGGGTGAAATCCCCGGCCTGCGCTTGCAGGAAACGGCCAAGCAAGGCGCCTGCAAACTGAGTTATTACGCTGCGCCGCTGGCCGACCCGGCCGAACTGCTGGGTTGCGTCAGGCAACGCCTCGAAGCCAGCGGCGCCCGCGTCAATCTGGTGTGGAGCGTCGATGAAACCACGGCAACCGGCCTCCTGGACGTGTTGCCCGCTTCCGCCAGCAAGCGCCATGCCTTGGAGTTTCTTCGCGCGCAGCTGGGTATTTCACTGAATCGCACCGTGTTCGCCGGCGACAGCGGCAACGACATGGAGGTGCTGGTCAGCGGCATTCCCTCGGTGCTGGTTGCCAATGCCCAGGAATCGGTTCGGGCCGAAGCCGCGGCGCAGGCCGATGCCGCAAACCTGTATCTCGCCCATGGCGGACTGCTCGGCATGAATGGAAATTACAGCGCCGGGATTCTCGAAGGCTTGGTCCATTTCATTCCAGAAGCGCGGGGCTGGTTGATGACGGCGGACGAAACGCCGGACGCTTCATCCCCAAGTCCGTCTGGTCAAATCTGAACGGCGGGAGATGAGTCATGTACGAACAAGCTTCCCACGCCCTGTTGAATGAAATCCTGCTCAAGCTGAAACCCGAGATCGGCAACCATCGCCTGCGCCATTTCTATACCCGGCTCGGGGCGAATTTCTACGCCATCCATTCCCTGTTCAAGCTGCTCTACGGGGAGCGGGCCGATTTCAAGGAACAGATGGTGAGCCTGGTGGAGACGCTCGCACTCCGTTACATCGAACGCGCGCCCGTTTTGCGGAAATCGGACCTGGCGCGGGAGCGCGACTACAACTGGTTCCTCAGCCAGAAGTGGGTCGGCATGGCGCTGTACTGCGACCGCTTTGCCGACAACCTGAAAGGCCTGCAAGACAATCTGCCCTACCTGCAGGAACTGGGCATCAACCTGCTGCACGTCATGCCCATGCTCGACTGCCCGCCGGGCCATCGCGACGGCGGTTACGCCGTGCGCGACTTTTACCGCATCGACCCCCGTTTCGGTACCACGGAGGATGTCGAGGCGCTGGCCGCCACGCTCAAGCGGCGCGACATGCTGCTGGTTCTCGATGTGGTGGTCAACCATACCTCCGACGAACACGAATGGGCCCGGCGCGCGCGTCAGGGCGACAAGCAGTACCAGGATTACTACTACGTATTCGACGACCGCGAGACCCCCGATATTTACGAACAAACCATGCCGGAAATTTTCCCGGTCACCGCGCCCGGAAACTTCACCTGGGACGCCGAAATGGGCAAGTGGGTGATGACCGTGTTCAACACCTACCAGTGGGATCTGAACTACCGTAACCCGGCGGTGCTGATCGAAATGATCGACATCATTCTGTTCTGGGCGAACCGCGGGGCGGACATCCTGCGCCTGGACGCGGTGGCTTTTCTATGGAAAAAGATGGGCAGCGTCAGCCAGAACGAGCGCGAGGCGCACCTGCTGCTGCAGCTGATGAAGGATTGCTGTCAGGTCACGGCTCCGGGCGTGCTGTTCATCGCCGAGGCCATCGTGGCACCGAGCGAGATTTCGAAATATTTCGGCGAGGACGCGATCAATGCCAAGGAATGCGAGATCGCCTACAACGCCACGCTGATGGCGCTGCTGTGGGATGCTGTGGCGACGAAGAACGCGGCCTTGCTCAACCAGGGCGTCAAGAATCTTCCGGCCAAGCTGGAACGGGCGACCTGGCTCAACTACGTGCGCTGCCATGACGACATCGGACTCGGCTTCGCCGACAGCGATATCCGGCTGGCCGGCTACGAGCCGGCGCCGCACCGGCGTTTCATCCTCGATTACTTTACCGGCCGGTTTCCGGATTCGCCCGCGCGCGGGCTGCCGTTCGGCGAGAACCCGAAAACCGGCGATGCGCGCATCTCCGGCTCGCTCGCTTCGCTGGTCGGGCTGGAGTCCGCGCTGGAAAGCGGGGATGAGGCCGCCATCGATGCCGCGATCAAAACCATCGTGCTGCTGCACTGCGTGATCCTGTCGTTCGGTGGCATCCCGTTGCTGTACTACGGCGATGCGATCGGCACGCTCAATAGTCTGGAATACCTTGCCGACCCCGCGAGGGCCGCCGACAACCGCTGGCTGCATCGTTCGTACTTTGACTGGAATAAAGCCAAAAAACGGCACGAGGCGGGAACCGTCGAGCAGCGCATCTTCAGCACCCTGAAAAAAATGATCGCCCTGCGCAAGGAAATCACGGCGTTCGCGGATTTCGACAACCGTCAGTTGCTGGCGGTGGACAACCCCAACCTGCTGGTGTTTTCACGCAGCGATCCGCAGCAGAGCCGCTACCGGGTGCTGGTGGTCGTCAACTTCAATGACGCGCCGCAAAGGCTTGCCGTCGAGTCCTTGCGCACCTACGGCTTTGTTCAACCCGAAGCGATGAAAGACCTCTGCACCGGTGCGCGCGTCATGGCGGAAAACGACGCCCTCGTCTTGCCCGCGCTGTCGTGCCTATGGCTGACGGACCAGGACCGATAACAACCCGGAGCAAGGAGTGAACATGGATTTGAGCACATTGTTTGTCGATCAACTCGGCACCTGGAGCGTATTGTCGCAAACGCTGCTGCGCATCGGTCTTATTCTCGTCATCGCGTGGATCATGCTGGCACTGTCGAGCAGACTGATCCCCATGCTGCGCAAGCAGTTGCAGAAGCACACAGACGACCACGAGCAGCACAAGCGGCTGGAAACCCTGGGTCGTGTCTTTCGCTATATTGCTGCGGTGGTCATTACCCTGATCACCAGCATGCTGGTGCTTTCGGAACTCGGCATTTCCATCGCGCCCATCCTCGCGTCCGCCGGAATCGCCGGCCTCGCCATTGGCTTTGGTGCGCAGAGCCTGGTCAAGGATTACTTCACCGGTTTCTTTCTGCTGCTGGAAAACCAGGTCCATCAGGGCGACGTGGTGGAAGTGGCGGGTCTGGGCGGCCTGGTGGAGGAGGTCACGCTGCGCTACATCCGACTGCGCGATTACGAAGGCAGCGTGCATTACATCCCTAACGGCGCCATCAGCACCGTCACCAACCGCAGCCGCGGCTATGCCTATGCGCTGGTCGATATCGGCGTCGCCTACCGCGAAGACATCGAGGCCGTGTTCGATGTCATCCGCCAGGTCGCAGCAGAAATCCGCGTGGACGAAACCCTCGGACCGCTGATCCTGGACGACCTCGATCTCGCCGGGGTCGACGCGTGGGCCGATTCGGCGGTGACGATCCGCTTTCGCATCAAGGTCAAGCCGCTGCAGCAATGGACGGTGAAGCGCGCCTTCCTGCTGCGTCTCAAGAAGGAATTCGACCGTCTCGGCATCGAGATTCCGTTTCCCCATCTCACCCTTTACCCCGGCCAGACCAGGGACGGCAACGCACCGCCCCTTCACCTGGCCATGCAGAAATAAACCGGAACTCACCCATGCAGGAAACACCCAAGTACAAAGCCTATTCCCTGAACAACTTCCGCGACATCCCGCAGATGGCACGGCTGCCCGAGTTCATCAAATTCGACATCGAAGTGGTGGGACACGTCCTGCCTTTCAAGGCCAACAACTTCGTCGTCGACCACCTCATCGACTGGGAGCAGGCGCCCGCCGACCCCATGTTCGTGCTCACCTTCCCGCAGCGCGACATGCTGCTGCCGCAGCACTACGAGGACATGGCCGCGTTGCTGAAAAGCGGCGCCGACAGCGCCACCCTCAAGGCTGCTGCCAACCAGATACGCCTGCAACTCAACCCGCATCCGGCCGGACAGGTCAGCCACAACATTCCCAGCCTCGACGGCGAACCGCTCGACGGCATGCAGCACAAGTACCGCGAAACAGTGCTGTTTTTCCCCAGCCAGGGGCAGACCTGCCATGCCTATTGCAGCTTCTGTTTCCGATGGCCGCAGTTCGTCGGTTTGTCCGATCTCAAGTTCGCCAGCCGTGAAGTGGATCGTTTGATCGACTACCTCAAGGCCAACCCGCAGGTCAGCGACGTGCTGTTCACCGGAGGTGATCCGCTGATCATGTCGGCACGCAATCTGGCCCAATACATCGAGCCCCTGCTCGAAGCCGAGCTGCCCAACCTGCGCCACATCCGCATCGGCACCAAGTCGCTCAGCTTCTGGCCCTACCGCTTCCTGAGCGATGACGACTCTGCCGATCTGCTGGCCTTGTTTCGCAAGATAGGGGAGAGCGGCAAGCATCTGGCCCTGATGGCGCACTTCAATCATCCAAGGGAACTGGCACCAGAGCCGGTGCAGCAGGCGATCGCACGAATCCGGCAAACCGGCGCGGTCATTCGCACCCAGTCTCCCTTGCTGCGCCACATCAACGACGACCCGGCCCTGTGGGCAGAGATGTGGGACAAGCAGGTGGATCTCGGCTGTATCCCGTACTACATGTTCATCGCTCGCGATACCGGCGCCCAGCATTATTTCAGCGTGCCTCTGGTGCGCGCCTGGGAAATCTTCCGCGAGGCCTACCAGCGGGTAGGCGGGCTTTGCCGGACCGTGCGCGGCCCCAGCATGTCGGCCAATCCCGGCAAGGTGCAGGTACTGGGCGCATGTGAAATCAGGGGAGAAAAGGTTTTGCAGCTGCGCTTTATCCAGGGCCGCAACCCCGATTGGGTACACCGGCCGTTTTTTGCACGCTATGACGAACAGGCCACGTGGCTAGGCGATCTCAAGCCTGCCTTCGGCGAAGACCGGTTCTTCTATCAGGACGAGCTTGAGCAGTATTACCGGGAAAGTCTGGCTGCCGACCACCCGGAAGACTATGAGTGAGCCGGCTGGTCGCAGACTGAAGCAGTCTTGATTGCTGCGGATAGCCAAGCAGCTATCGACTGCCTGGCAGGGTTGTTCGCTGGCACCTTGTGCAGGGGCGGGCAAATCTGGCAGGACACCGCAGTAGTATTCAGTTGGACAGCATCAGCGGCACCGTAATTTACTATTTAACATAATATACATTATGTGCATATTATCGGGTCTTGATAAAGCCCCATAGGGGCGTTCGCATTGCTCAAGTAGACTCGTCTGGCCACATCCCTGACCCTACTAGGCCATCATCAGACACAAATTATTTCGTCTTGTCAACATTCACGCCTGATCCTCTCAAAAATATTTTTTGTAAAACTGCCACTGAACCCGTGTGGACACCGCAAAAACTAGCGCTAACGGTGCAATGACCCAGAACGGGCTCATTGCAACCGGCAGGCAGAGATATAGCGTGACCCCGGATGCGAAGAACATCAGCTTCGCGAGGCGCCCAATTTTGTGCAGATCCGCCGATTCGCGTCCTGCGCACGCGCGGCGGATATAACGCTCAGTCAGGCCGTCTACGCCAGCCAAGACATACAACAGGAAAAACAAAGGGGTCGCAGCCAGTACGAAGCCAATCCTGATCCCGTAGACCTGAATCACGTTCATAGCCAGGTAGATTTCACGTGCATTGCGCGCAACGAACTGGCTGAGGTACATCCGGTCAACCTCGTTGACCGGATACCCGGAGAAATAGGCATAGGTGGCTTCATGGAGTGATGTCGCCTTGAAAAAAAGCCAGTAAGTCCACTGTTGGGTCTGCTCGGTAAGCGTGGAAAGGCCTGCAGTGTGGCTTCCTGGCCGTACAAGCTCTTTGACGCGTGCGGTTTCCGACTGGAACAAAGCGTCGGCAGCTTGCACAGGATCCAGCCATTGATATTTGGCAAACAGGAAAGCCGCGGTGAGGGCGATCAGGCCAAGCATGACATATAGCAAGAGCGTCCCAAAAAGCCATTTCAATGGCCACAGAAAGGCGAC
>DILD01000095.1 GCA_002424845.1 Thiobacillus denitrificans
GGCATGACCCGCATTTTCACCGAGAACGGCGCGTCCGTTCCGGTGACGGTGCTGGAAATGTCCAACAATCGTGTGACGCAAGTGCGCACGTCAGAAAATGACGGTTATACCGCTGTGCAGCTCGCCTATGGCAGCCGCCGCAATAGCCGTGTCAGCAAACCGGAAGCCGGTCACTACGCCAAAGCGGGTGTGGATGCGGGCGAGTTGATGCGCGAATTTCGCGTGTCGGCAGAGGTTGCCGCGCAGTACCAGCCGGGCGCATCCGTTTCGGTCGATCTGTTCCAGGCGGGACAGAAAGTCGACGTCACGGGTGTGACGCAGGGCAAGGGCTTTGCGGGCACCATCAAGCGTCACAACTTCAAGTCGCAGCGCGCAACCCACGGTAACTCCCGTTCGCACAATGTGCCGGGTTCCATCGGTATGGCGCAGGATCCGGGCCGTGTGTTCCCCGGTAAGCGGATGTCTGGTCATATGGGTGCGGTGACCTGTACCAAACAAAATCTTGAGGTGGTGCGCGTCGATGCGGAGCGCGGCCTCGTGTTGCTGAAAGGCGCTGTTCCGGGTGCCAAGGGCGGCCACGTGGTGGTTCGTCCGGCCGTGAAAGGGGGTGCCTAATGGATTTGACCGTTATTAATGATCAAGGTCAGCAGGTGACCAGTGTGGTCGCTTCCGATGAAACCTTTGGCCGTGATTACAACGAGGCGCTCGTGCACCAGGTGGTGACCGCATTCCAGGCGAATGCCCGCAGCGGCAACCGGGCACAGCAGACCCGTGCTGAAGTGAGCGCCTCTACGCACAAGCCCTGGCGTCAAAAGGGCACCGGCCGCGCACGTTCGGGCCGTACCTCGAGCCCGATCTGGCGCGGGGGTGGTGTCACGTTCCCGAACAAGCCGAATGAAAACTTCACCCATAAGGTGAACCGCAAGATGTACCGCGCGGGCCTGGCAACCATCCTGTCGCAACTGGCTCGCGAGGGCAAGTTGAAAGTGGTGGAAAGCCTGGGTATTGATTCTCCCAAGACGAAATTGCTGGCTGGCAAGCTCAAGTCGATGGGTTATGGCAAGGTCATGATCATTGCGGATAGTGTGGATGACAACCTGTGGCTGTCGTCGCGCAATCTGCCGAACGTTTATGTGGTCGAGCCGCATCAGGCGGATCCGTGGAGCCTGGTCAAGTTCGGCAACGTGCTGATCACCAAGGCCGCGGTCAAGCAATTCGAGGAGATGGTGTAATGGGTGCGATCAGTCAAGAGCGTCTGCTCAAAGTCATTCTTGCGCCGGTGATCTCCGAAAAGAGCACCCGCGTGGCCGACAAGTTGAATCAGGTTGTTTTTCGTGTGCTGCCCGACGCGACCAAGCAGGAGATTGGCGCAGCTGTCGCCAGCCTGTTCAAGGTTGAAGTGGCGGGTGTGCAGGTACTGAACGTCAAGGGCAAGGTCAAGCGCTCCGGTCGTGTCATGGGTCGCCGTGACAATTGGAAAAAAGCGTATGTCACCCTGAAGCCGGGTCAGGACATCGACTTCGCGTCCGGACAGTAAGGGAGATCACCATGGCACTGATTAAAGTCAAACCTACCTCCGCCGGCCGCCGTGCGGTCGTTAAGGTTGTTACCCCGGGCCTGCATAAAGGCAAACCGGTTGCGGCTCTGCTCGAGCCGAAAAAGCGTGGTTCGGGCCGCAATAACAACGGCCACATCACGGTGCGCCACAAGGGTGGCGGCCACAAGCAGCATTACCGTGTAGTGGATTTCCGTCGCAACAAGGATGGGATTCCCGCCAAGGTCGAGCGTATTGAATACGATCCCAATCGCTCCGCGCATCTGGCCTTGCTGTGCTATGCGGACGGTGAGCGTCGTTACATCATTGCGCCGCGTGGCATTGCGGCTGGTGCACAGTTGGTGAACGGTGCCGAGGCGCCGATCAAGGCGGGTAACTGTCTGCCGCTGCGCAGCATTCCCGTCGGCAGCACGGTGCATTGCGTCGAGATGATGCCGGGCAAGGGGGCTCAGATTGCTCGTTCAGCCGGCACGTCAGTGCAGCTGCTGGCGCGTGAGGGCAGCTACGCTCAGCTGCGGCTACGTTCCGGCGAGATCCGCAAGGTCCACGTGGACTGCCGCGCGACGCTTGGTGAAGCGGGCAACGAAGAGCACAGCCTGCGTTCGATCGGTAAGGCTGGCGCCAATCGCTGGCGTGGCATTCGTCCGACTGTGCGCGGTGTGGTGATGAACCCGGTCGACCACCCGCATGGTGGTGGCGAAGGTCGCACCGCTGCTGGCCGTCATCCGGTCAGCCCGTGGGGTACCCCGACCAAGGGTTATCGCACTCGCAGCAACAAGCGCACCTCCAACATGATCGTCCGCCGCCGTAACGCGCGCTGATTGAGGTAGAAAGATATGGCACGTTCAATTAAAAAAGGCCCGTTCGTTGATGGGCACTTGCTGAAAAAGATTGAGGCCGTCCGCGGCTCCAACGACAAGCGCCCGATCAAGACCTGGTCGCGCCGTTCCACCGTTCTGCCCGACTTTATCGGGCTGACCATTGCGGTGCATAACGGCCGTCAGCATGTGCCGGTTTTCGTGACCGAGAACATGGTCGGACATAAACTCGGTGAATTTTCCCTGACGCGTACCTTCAAGGGCCACGTTGCGGACAAGAAGGCGAAGAAATAAGGAGCGCATGATGGAAGTTTCTGCAGTTTTGCGTGGTACCCGCCTGTCCGCACAGAAGGGCCGTTTGGTCGCTGACCAGATTCGTGGTCAACGCGTTGAGAAGGCGTTGAACATTCTGGCTTTCAGCCCGAAAAAAGGCGCCGAGATCATCAAGAAGGTGCTGGAGTCGGCGATTGCCAATGCCGAGCACAATGAAGGCGCTGATATTGATACCCTGAAGGTCAAGACGATCTATGTTGATCAGGGATCCGTGCTCAAGCGCACTAGCGCCCGTGCCAAAGGCCGTGGCAACCGTATTAGCAAGCCGACCTGTCACATTACCGTGACAGTCAGCGATTAAGGAAGCGCCATGGGACAAAAAATACATCCGATTGGGTTTCGTCTTGGTGTTCAGCGTATCTGGACGGCCAAATGGTATGGATCCAACCGCAATTTCGCCAGCACCCTGCTTGAGGATATCAAGGTACGCGATTATCTGAAAAAGAAACTTGCTCACGCCTCGGTGTCCAAGGTGCTGATCGAGCGCCCGGCCAAGAACGCGCGCATCACGATTTTCAGCGGCCGCCCTGGTGTGGTGATCGGCAAGAAAGGCGAAGATATCGAAGTGCTGCGCAGTGAGCTGGCGCGTCTGATGACGGTGCCGGTGCATGTCAATATCGAAGAAGTGCGCAAGCCGGAAACCGACGCGCAAATCATCGCTGACGGCATTGCGCAGCAGCTTGAAAAGCGTGTGATGTTCCGCCGGGCCATGAAGCGCGCCATGCAAAATGCCATGCGCTTAGGCGCGCAGGGCATCAAAATCATGAGCTCGGGTCGTTTGAATGGCGCCGAAATCGCCCGTACCGAGTGGTACCGCGAAGGTCGTGTGCCGTTGCACACGCTGCGCGCGGAAATTGATTATGGCTTTGCTGAAGCAAAGACCACTTACGGCATCATCGGTATCAAGGTGTGGGTTTACAAAGGTGATGCGCTGAACCGCGGCGAGCAGCCCGCGGCTGCCGAAGTCGACAAGCGCGGCAAGAAATCAGGAGTGAAACATGCTGCAGCCAGCTAGAAGAAAATTCCGCAAGGAACAGAAGGGCCGCAATACGGGCCTGGCGACACGTGGTGCCGATGTGAGCTTTGGCGACTTCGGCCTGAAGGCCGTTGGTCGGGGCCGTCTGACTGCGCGCCAGATTGAAGCGGCACGTCGCGCCATGACGCGCCACATCAAACGCGGCGGACGCATCTGGATCCGCATTTTCCCGGACAAGCCGATTTCGCGTAAGCCGGCCGAAGTGCGGATGGGTAACGGCAAGGGCGCGCCTGAATACTACGTGGCTGAAATTCAGCCCGGTAAGGTGTTGTACGAGATGGATGGCGTGAACGAGACGCTGGCGCGCGAGGCATTCCGCCTGGCTGCGGCCAAACTGCCGATCGCGACTACCTTCGTGACCCGCATGATCGGGAGTTGATTGATGAATACCAAAGAAATGCGCGGCAAAGATGCCGCTGAACTGAAGCAGGAACTTGAATCCCTGCTGCGTGCCCACTTTGCATTGCGTATGCAGGTGGCCACTCAGCAGTCGAACAAAACTGCCGATCTGGGCAAGTTGCGCCGCGATATTGCCAAGGTCAAGACCATTATGCGCGAGAAGGCGGGTCAAGCATGACTGAAATCAAGAAGATGGTACGCACCCTGACGGGGCGTGTCGTGAGCGACAAGATGAACAAGACGGTCACCGTTCTGGTTGAGCGTCGCGTCAAGCATCCGGTGATTGGCAAGGTTATCCGGCTGTCCAAGAAATATCATGCCCACGATGAAAACAACGAGTTTCACGAAGGCGATACGGTCCAGATCGAGGAGTCGCGCAAACTGTCGCGTACTAAGGCCTGGACGGTCAGCAAGTTGATTGAGCGCGCTCGCGTATAACGCTTGCAATAAATGTGTGACCCCGGTATAGTGCCGGGTTTTCCGGTTGGTGGCCGGTTGGATTTTGTCCGGTTCGCTGACTCAAGCAGTTCCGCGTTAAGTGGAATTTTCTCCCGAACGGGATCCAAAACTGGCCACCAATATGGTGGGTTAAGTTGGAGGCAATTAAATGATTCAGATGCAGTCCGTATTGGATGTGGCGGACAACACTGGCGCACGCTCGGTTATGTGCATCAAGGTGTTGGGCGGCAGCCATCGCCGCTACGCAAGCGTGGGTGACATCATCAAGGTCACCATCAAGGATGCTGCGCCGCGTGGTCGCGTGAAAAAAGGCGACATTTACAACGCGGTGGTCGTTCGCACGGCCAAGGGTGTTCGTCGTCCTGACGGCTCGCTGGTGCGTTTTGATGGCAATGCTGCGGTGTTGCTGAACAATAAGTTAGAGCCGATCGGTACCCGTATTTTTGGGCCGGTTACCCGTGAGTTGCGTACCGAGAAGTTCATGAAGATCGTCTCGCTGGCGCCTGAGGTTCTGTGAGAGGTAATCATGGCACGAATTCATAAAAGTGATCAGGTGATCGTTCTGACCGGAAAAGACAAGGGCAAGCGCGGCGTGGTGCTGAAGGTGCTCGACGATGGTCATGTTCTGGTCGAGGGCGTTAACCGCGTCAAGAAACATCAGAAGCCGAACCCCATGCGTAACCAGCAGGGCGGGATCGTCGAAAAGGAAATGCCGATCCAGGCTTCCAATGTCGCATTGTTTAATGCCGGCACGCAGAAAGCGGATCGCGTGGGTTACAAGGTGCTGGAGGACGGCCGCAAGGTGCGTGTTTACAAGTCCAACGGCGAAATGGTCGACGCTCAGGGGTAATCATGGCGCGTTTTCAAGAATTTTATCGTGAGACGGTAGTTCCCAAGCTGGTTGAGCAGTTTGGCTACAAGTCTGTCATGGAAGTGCCGCGTATCAAGAAGATCACCCTGAATATGGGTGTCGGTGAGGCGGTGGCTGACAAAAAAGTCATGGATCATGCGGTTTCCGACATGCAAAAAATTGCTGGTCAGAAGCCGGTGGTGACCAAATCCAAAAAGTCGATCGCGGGCTTCAAAATCCGTGAGAACTATCCGGTGGGGTGCATGGTGACGCTGCGCCGGGGGCAGATGTACGAATTCCTGGATCGTCTGGTGACGGTGGCGATGCCGCGTATTCGTGACTTTCGGGGTATTTCTGGCAAATCTTTTGATGGCCGTGGCAACTACAACATGGGTGTCAAGGAACAGATTATTTTCCCTGAGATTGAGTACGACAAGATTGATGCGTTGCGTGGCATGAACATTACGATCACCACCACCGCCAAGTCTGATGATGAAGCGCGAGCCCTGCTTGCCGCCTTCAGTTTTCCGTTCAAGAATTGAGGTAGGCATGGCCAAGTTATCCTTGATTAACCGTGAAGAAAAGCGCGCGCGCATGGTGAAGAAATATGCTGCCAAGCGTGCCGAGCTCAAGGCGCTGATCGCTAATGTTCAAACCAGTGATGAAGATCGCATGGCGGCATACAAGGCGTTGCAGGAGTTGCCGCGTAACGCCAGCCCGGTGCGTCAGCGCAACCGTTGCCAACTGACTGGTCGCCCGCGTGGTGTGTTCAGCAAGTTTGGCCTGGCGCGCGGCAAGTTGCGTGAATATGCGATGCGGGGCGAAATCCCGGGCATCGTCAAGGCAAGCTGGTAAGGGGTAGACGATATGAGTATGAGTGATCCCATCGCGGACATGCTGACCCGCATTCGCAATGCGCAGGCGGTTGAAAAATCGGCCGTGACGATGCCCTCCTCCAAAGTCAAAGTGGCAATTGCCAAGGTGCTGAAGGATGAGGGTTACATTGAAGACTTTGCCATTCGTGGCGCAGCTGGCAAGCCGGAACTTGAATTGCAGCTTAAGTATTACGCGGGTCGTCCGGTTATCGAGCGCATCGAGCGCGTTAGCCGCCCCGGTCTGCGTATCTATAAGGGCGCTGAAGACCTGCCGCGTGTGATGAACGGCTTGGGCGTGGCGATTGTTTCCACCTCCAGTGGCGTGATGACGGATCGTCATGCCCGCGCCAAGGGCGTCGGTGGTGAAGTGTTGTGCGTAGTCGCATAAGGGGGAACGGATATGTCACGTGTAGCCAATAATCCCATTACCCTGCCGAAGGGCGTCGAAGTTGCGCTGGGAAGCGCGATTTCAGTGAAAGGCCCGCTGGGCTCAATGAGCCGGGCGATGGTCGGCGATGTCTCTGTTGCCCTGAATGACGGCGTCATGACGTTTGCTCCGGTTGGTGATTCCATTCAGGCGAATGCGATGGCCGGTACCATGCGCGCATTAGTCAACAATATGGTCCAGGGCGTTTCCAGGGGTTTCGAGAAGAAGCTCTTGCTTGTCGGTGTGGGCTATCGCGCCCAAGCTCAGGGCGATTCGCTGAACCTGACACTGGGCTTCTCGCACCCGGTCGTGCACAAGATGCCTGCAGGTATCAAGGTTGAGACCCCTACGCAGACTGAGATTGTTATCAAGGGCGTCGATCGTCAGGTTGTTGGGCAGGTGGCCGCTGATGTGCGCGCATACCGTCCGCCGGAGCCTTACAAAGGCAAGGGCGTTCGCTATAGCGACGAAGTGGTCATCAAGAAAGAGACCAAGAAGAAGTAAGGCTTAAGGACAGAAAATGAACACCAAGCAATCACGGATTCGCAGAGCGCGCAAAACCCGCGCCAAAATCGCGGCCGTCAAGGCGATCCGCCTGGCGATTCACCGTACCAACAGCCATGTTTACGCCCAGATTATTTCTGCGGATGGTGGCAAGGTCATGGTCAGTGCGTCCACTAATGACAAGGACATGCGGGCCGAGCTGCCTAATGGCGGCAACGTTGCCGCAGCGGCTGCGGTAGGCAAGCGCCTGGCCGAAAAGGCCAAGGGCTTGGGTATTGAAAAAGTGGCTTTCGATCGTGCAGGTTTCAAGTTCCATGGGCGTGTCAAGGCCCTGGCTGAAGCGGCACGTGAAGGCGGTTTGGTATTTTAACGAGGCATAATCAAGATGGCCCGTACAGCACCTACTAGTAACGAAGAGCGCGGCGACGGCTTGCGCGAGAAGATGATTTCGATCAACCGTGTCACCAAAGTGGTGAAGGGTGGTCGGATTATGGGTTTTGCAGCGCTGACCGTGGTCGGCGATGGCGAGGGCGGCATTGGCATGGGCAAGGGTAAGTCCCGTGAAGTGCCGGTGGCCGTGCAGAAGGCAATGGAAGAGGCCCGCCGCAAGCTGGTTAAAATCAGCCTGAAGCATGGCACATTCCATCACACCGTGGTTGGTCAGCATGGCGCTTCGCGCGTGTTGATTCAGCCGGCCTCGGAAGGAACGGGAATCATTGCGGGTGGCGCGATGCGGGCCGTGTTCGAGGTGATGGGCGTGCAGAACGTTTTGGCCAAGTGCCTGGGTTCTACCAACCCCTACAACGTTGTGCGTGCAACGATTGACGGGTTGATGAAGATGTCAACACCGTCCGAGATTGCGGCCAAGCGCGGCAAATCTGTCGAAGAGATCACGGGGTAACGGTCATGAGCGAGCAGAAAAAACTCAAGGTGACACTGGTCAAGAGCCTGATCGGCACCAAGGCGGCTCATCGCGCTTGCGTGCGTGGTTTGGGTCTGCGCCGGATGCACCATTCGGTTGAGGTGATCGATACCCCGGAAAATCGCGGGATGATTACCAAGGTCGCCTATCTGGTGAAGTGCGAGGCTTGAAAATGGAACTCAATACGATTAAACCGGCAGACGGTGCCAAAAAAGAAAAGCGTCGCGTGGGACGTGGCATCGGTTCGGGTCTGGGTAAAACGGCAGGCCGAGGCCATAAAGGTCAGAAATCCCGTGCGGGTGGCTTTCATAAAGTGGGTTTTGAGGGCGGTCAGATGCCGATGCATCGCCGCTTGCCCAAGCGTGGCTTCGTGTCTTTGACGAAGGCTGATACGGCGCGTGTTCGTTTGTACGAACTTGCCTCGGTCGGTGTTGATGAAATTGATCTGCTGGTGCTGAAGCAGGCCGGTATTGTGGGCTCATCCGTGAAAGCTGCGCGCGTGTATCTGACGGGCGAGATTGGTAAGGCTATCAAGCTGCGCGGTATTGCCGTGACCAAGGGCGCCCGCGCGGCGATCGAGGCAGCCGGCGGTAGCGTCGCTGAGTAATCAAGCGAGGATAACGCTTTGGCCACACCCAAAACCGGCATGAGCAAATTTGGTGACCTGAAGCGGCGTCTGCTTTTTCTGCTGGGCGCGCTGATTGTTTATCGAATTGGCACCTTTATTCCGGTACCAGGAATTGATCCGTTGGTTCTGGACCAACTGTTCAAGTCGCAACAGGGCGGCATTCTGGGCATGTTCAACATGTTTTCAGGCGGCGCGCTGTCACGATTCAGTGTGTTTGCACTGGGGATCATGCCGTACATTTCGGCATCGATCATCGTGCAACTGATGACGTCTGTTTCGCCAAAGCTTGAGGCTTTGAAAAAAGAGGGTGAGGCCGGGCGGCGCAAGATAACGCAGTACACCCGCTATGGCACGCTTTTCCTGGCGGTGTTCCAGGGCTTGGGGATTGCCATTGCCCTGGAGTCCCAGGCGGGATTGGTTCTTGACCCCGGGTTTGGCTTTCGCTTGATAACGGTGGTTACGCTGACTGCCGGCACGATGTTTCTGATGTGGCTGGGTGAGCAGATTACCGAACGCGGTTTGGGGAACGGTATATCGATCATCATTTTCGCGGGTATTGTTGCAGGGCTGCCTTCTGCAATTGGCGGTACCCTGGAATTGACCCGTACCGGGGCATTCTCGATTCCCCTGGTGTTGATGCTGTTTGTTGGCGTGTTGCTGGTTACCGCATTGGTTGTGTTTGTTGAGCGCGGGCAGCGCAAAATTCTGGTTAATTATGCCAAGCGCCAGGTAGGCAAAATGGTGGTGGGCGGGCAGAGTTCGCATCTGCCGTTGAAGCTGAACATGGCCGGTGTGATCCCCCCGATTTTTGCCTCCAGCATCATTCTGTTTCCGGCAACATTGGCGGGCTGGTTTGGTAGTGGTGAGGGGATGGGTTGGTTGCGTGATATCGGTTCGACCCTGGCGCCGGGTCAGCCCGTGTATGTATTGTTTTATGCATTGGCGATCATCTTTTTCTGTTTCTTCTACACGGCTTTGGTGTTTAACCCTAAAGAAACGGCAGACAACCTGAAAAAGAGCGGGGCCTTTGTCCCCGGTATTCGACCCGGCGAACAGACGGCGCGTTACATCGACAAGATTCTGACCCGGCTGACGCTGGTGGGGGCGATTTACATCACCCTGGTGTGCCTGTTGCCCGAGTTTCTGATTTTGAAATGGAATGTGCCGTTCTACTTTGGCGGAACATCTTTGCTGATCATTGTGGTGGTGACCATGGATTTCATGGCTCAGGTTCAGGCTTATGTCATGTCGCACCAGTATGAGGGCTTGCTGAAGAAGGCGAATTTCAAGAACGGCTTGGTGGGGCGATGAATGTCTAAGGAAGATGTCATCCAGATGCAGGGTGAGGTCATAGAGAACCTTCCGAACGCGACCTTCAGGGTCAAGCTTGAAAATGGACATGTGTTGTTGGGTTACATCTCCGGAAAAATGCGCATGCACTACATCCGCATTCTTCCCGGGGACAAGGTCACAGTGGAGCTTACGCCCTACGACCTGAGCAAAGGCCGGATCGTTTTCCGGGCCAAGTGAGTTTTGACCGGTAGCGTGCTGCCGGTAAGTAAATGGAGAAAACCATGAGAGTGCAGGCTTCAGTTAAAAAAATGTGCCGCAAGTGCAAGGTTGTGCGTCGCAAGGGTGTTGTTCGCGTGATCTGTGACGATCCGCGTCACAAACAGCGCCAGGGTTAATCCTGCTGCTGCAAGTTTGAATTCGAGTCAACCCAAGCTTGGGTTGACGTGTTATAATTTTTTGTTTTCCGTTCGGAGCTTTGCGAATGGCTCGTATTGCAGGGGTTAATATCCCGAATCACCAACACGCGATTATCGCGTTGACCGCTATTTTTGGCATCGGCAGGACTACGTCCGGCAAGATTTGCGAGGCCGCGGGCATTGCCCAGACTTCGAAGATCAAGGATCTGACCGAGACCGAAATTGAGCGTTTGCGCGAAGGCGTGGCCCAGTTCACGGTCGAGGGCGACCTGCGCCGTGAAATTACCATGAACATCAAGCGTTTGATGGATCTCGGCTGCTACCGCGGCTTCCGTCATCGCAAGGGTTTGCCGGCACGCGGTCAGCGTACCCGTACCAATGCGCGCACCCGCAAGGGGCCGCGCAAGGCCATCAGGAAATAAAGGTTAACCATGGCAACTAAACCAGCTGCGCGCGTCCGCAAAAAGGTCAAGAAGAATGTCGCAGAAGGCATTGCGCACATTCACGCTTCATTCAACAACACCATCGTGACGATCACCGATCGCCAGGGCAACGCCCTGTCGTGGGCGACTGCCGGTGGCGCGGGCTTCAAAGGTTCGCGTAAATCGACGCCGTTTGCGGCGCAGGTCGCGGCGGAAAATGCCGGCAAGATGGCGCAGGAATATGGCGTCAAGAACTTGGAAGTGCGGATCAAGGGCCCCGGTCCTGGTCGGGACTCCACCGTGCGTGCATTGAATGCGCTGGGCTTCAAGATCCTTGCGATCTCGGATGTGACCCCGATTCCGCATAACGGATGCCGTCCCTCCAAAAAGCGTCGTATCTAATTATTAGGGAAAATCATGGCTCGTAATCTTGATCCCAAATGCCGTCAGTGTCGCCGTGAAGGCGAAAAGCTCTTTCTGAAAGGCGAAAAATGTTTCACCGACAAGTGCGCCATTGAGCGCCGCGCCTACGCGCCTGGTCAGCATGGCCAGAAGAGCGGGGCCCGCTTGTCGGGGTATGGCGTGCAGTTGCGTGAAAAGCAGAAGATCCGTCGTATCTATGGCGTGCTTGAGGGTCAGTTCCGCCTGACCTACAAAAAGGCTGACAGCCGCAAGGGTGTGACGGGTGAGAACCTGCTCTCGATTCTGGAATCCCGTCTGGATTCGGTTTGCTATCGCATGGGTTTTGGTGCGTCGCGTACCGAATCGCGCCAGATCATCCGTCACAACGGCATCGTTGTGAATGGACGCCGGGTCAATATCCCGTCGTATCAGGTTCGAGCCGGTGATGTGGTCGAAGTTGCCGACAAGGCCAAAGCGCAATTGCGCGTCAAGGCTGCGGCTGAAGCAATGGCTGCGCGCGGATACCCCGAATGGGTCGAGGTTGATGCCAAGGCGCTCAAGGGCACTTATAAGTCTGCCCCGCAACGTTCGGAACTGCCGTCGACCATCAACGAGTCGCTGGTTGTCGAACTGTACTCCAAATAAGCTGGCCGGGTCCTGACGGACCCGGTCTTCAGGGCTGCTTCTCAAGGAATCGCACTCTATGCAAAGCGCTACGGAATTTCTCAAGCCGCGTATTGTGGAGGTTGATCGTGCCTCCCCGCTGCATGCCAAGGTCATCATGGAGCCCTTCGAGCGTGGTTATGGCCATACGCTCGGCAATGCGCTACGTCGCATCCTGCTGTCTTCCATGGTAGGTTATGCGCCGACTGAAGTCGCGATCAGCGGCGTTGTTCACGAGTACTCCACCATTGAAGGCGTTCAGGAAGATGTCGTTGATATTCTGCTGAACCTCAAGGGCATCGCATTCAAGATGCACGGCAAGTCCGAGGCCATCCTGAAAGTCTCCAAGTCTGGTGAAGGCGTTGTGACCGCCGGTGATATTGAGGTGGGCCACGATATCGAAGTGCTCAACCCCGATCATGTTATTGCACACCTGACCAAAGGTGGCAAACTCGACATGGAAATCAAGATCGAGGCCGGTCGGGGTTATCAGCCGGCTACCGTGCGCAAGGTTTCGGAAGAAACCCGTACCGTCGGCTCGATTCTGCTTGATGCATCATTCAGCCCGGTTCGCCGCGTCGCTTACTCGGTAGAGAGCGCTCGTGTCGAACAGCGCACCGATCTTGATCGTCTGGTGATCGACATCGAGACCAATGGTGTCGTGGAGCCGGAAGAGGCCGTACGTACTGCAGCCCGTATTCTGGTCAATCAGCTGTCTGTTTTTGCTGACCTGGAAGGTACGCCTGCCGAGTCGGAGACTCCGCGTTCACCGCAGGTTGACCCGCTGCTGCTTCGGCCGGTTGATGATCTGGAGTTGACCGTTCGTTCCGCCAACTGCCTGAAAGCTGAAAACATCTATTTTATTGGCGACCTGATCCAGCGTTCCGAAAGCGAACTGCTGCGCACCCCCAACCTGGGCCGCAAGTCGCTGAACGAAATCAAGGATGTGCTTGCGTCCAGGAGCCTGTCGCTCGGCATGAAACTGGAAAACTGGCCGCCGGCTGGTCTGGAACGCCCCTGAAGTGGTTTTGAGTAATTAATCTGTAACCAATCAAATAATAAAGTGCGGGTCATCCTGGCAGGTGACCTAGCCCAAGAATACTGACTGAAAGGAATAGCCATGCGTCATCGTCAATCCAACCGTAAGCTCAATCGTACGACCAGCCACCGGCTGGCCATGTTTCGCAACATGAGTGTGTCGTTGCTGAAGCATGAGGTCATCAAGACCACGCTGCCCAAGGCCAAGGAACTGCGCCGCTTCGTCGAGCCCCTGATTACCCTGGGTAAGGAGCCCAGCCTGGCGCACCACCGCCTGGCTTTCGACCGTCTGCGCGACCGCGATATGGTCGTCAAGCTCTTTGGCGAACTGGGTCCGCGCTACAAGACTCGTCCCGGTGGCTATCTGCGTATCCTGAAATACGGTTTCCGCAAAGGCGACAATGCGCCGATGGCGCTGGTCGAATTGGTTGACCGCCCTGATACCGGCGTCGAGGCAGTCGAGGCCGAGTAATCACTATTGGCCATGCTGAAGGTACTACACGTAAAAGCCGGGGGGAATCCCCGGCTTTTTTCATGCCCCTTGTTTAGCGCTTGTTCTGCAGGCTTATTGCCTGCTTGTCGTAGGCCGACCCCGTCAGGCATAGTCGTTTCTCTGCTCAAACGAGGAAAAGACTGTGATCGTCCTTTTCACTGATTTTGGTGCACGCGACCCCTATGCTGGGCTGGTCAAGGCACGTCTCATCGAGTTTGCGCCGACTCGGCAGGTGGTTGATCTGCTGCACGATGTGCCTGACTTCAATCCGCATGCCGGCGCGCATCTGCTGGCTGCTTTTGCCTCCGGGTTTCCACTGGGCAGCGTGTTTCTTGCGGTAGTCGATCCCGGTGTCGGCACGCCGCGCGATGCCGTGGTGGTGATGGCCGGCGGACGCTGGTTTGTCGGACCGGACAACGGGCTGTTATCGGTCATTGCCGCACGCCATGCCGATACCCGCTTGTGGCGCATTACCTGGATACCGGATGCGCTCTCGCCCACTTTTCACGGACGTGACTTGTTTGCACTGATTGCGGCTGACATCGCGCGCGGCGAGTTTCCAACTGACAAACTAAGTCCCATAGGCAAACTCAAGGTCGAGTTCGACGCGGGTGATCTGGCGCGGGTGATTTATATCGATCACTACGGCAATGCCTGGAGCGGCGTGCGCAAGGTGCCGCATGACGCACTCGTCAATGCCAAAGGTCAGTCATTCACTCACAGCGAAAGCTTCGGCCTTGTGGGTAAAGGCGCGGGCCTCTGGTTCAACAATAGCGTCGGCTTACTGGAGTTGGCGGTCAACCGGGGCAGTGCCGCAGCCACATTCGGACTGGAGGTGGGCGATGCGGTGCAGGTGCAGCGCCTCAATTGAACGCTCAATCAAGGCCAACCAGCAGCGCACGGTAGTCGTTCACGTTGGTTCGGGTGGGGCCGCTGAGAACGAGATCGCCCAACGCGGCAAAAAAACCGTAACTATCGTGTGCGGCAAGCAAAGCGGTCGCGTCCAGGCGCTGCGCTCGTGCGCGTGAAAGGGTGTCCGGACTAATCATCGCCCCTGCGTTGTCTTCGCTGCCGTCGATGCCATCGGTGTCGCAGGCAATCGCCCACACAGGGGTGTCTTTCAGGGCCAGCGCAAGGGAAAGCAGATATTCGCTGTTGCGGCCGCCACGACCATGCTGTGGGCGCAGGGTGACGGTGGTTTCGCCACCGGAAATCAGGGCGAGTGGCCGCTGCCGGGGCAGCGCATGCACCAGCGCGGCGTGCTGTTTGGCTACGGTCTGCGCATTGCCGCTGACGCTGTCGGATAGCACCAGTGCGCTGACGCCATGCTGTTCGAAATGGCTGGCCGCAGCCATCAAGCTGGCGTGTGCGCTGGCGATGACACGGTTTTCCATACGTGAAAAACACGGGGACCCGGGCTTGGGTGTGTCAATGAGCATGCCAGCGGCACAGACTTCGAGGTAGTGGCGGACACCAGCGGGTAGTGGGATGCGGAAGCGCTGCAGCCGTTCGAGCGCGTCGCTGCAGGTGGTTGGATCGGGTGCACAGGGGCCGGAAGCGATATACGCCGGATCGTCGCCGACGACATCGGAAATGATGAGGGCCAATCCGTGCGCACCGCCTGCCGCTTGTGCCAGCCGCCCACCCGACAGTCGGGTGAGGTGCTTGCGTACGGTGTTGATATCGTGAATGGTCGCCCCGGCGTTAAGCAGTGCTTTGGTGACTCGTCGCAGATCCTTCAGGCTCACACCCTCGACCGGCGCGGCCAGCAGGCTCGACCCCCCACCCGAGAGCAGGACAAGAAGCAGATCGTCCGGCTCTAGTCGCCCAACCATGTCGAGCATGCGCAAGGCGGCTTCCTCACCACGGCCGTCGGGTAGCGGGTGGCTGGCCTCGACGACCTCGATGCGGCGTGTTGGCAGGCTGTGCCGATAGCGGGTAACGACCAGTCCGGACAACGGGGCGTTGATCGGCCAGTGAGCCTCCACCGCGGCTGCCATGCTGGCGGCCGCCTTGCCTCCGCCGACCACCAAAGTGCGACCGCGTGGTGGCGCGGGCAAGTGCGGCGGCAAGATGTGAGCGGGATCGGCTGCGGCAACTGCGGCGCCGAAGGAGTCCAGCAGCAATTGCCGCATGTCCGCCGGTGGATTCCCTGCCTTTGCACGATGAGATTTTTGTGGTGGATTGTGTTGATTCATCTCGTGAAACCTGGAAATGGCATGTTGAATTGTAGTGCTCCGGGATGGGGCCCTGTCGCCACGCAGCGAAGCGTACTGCGAGCAGAGTGGTTTGCGGATAAACTTCTGGCCAGGAATGGAATGCCGGATTGCTTCAGGATCGCGAACCCAATGTGGTTGGCTCAGTCCGGCGGATCACTCGGCACTGTGACAAGACAAAATCAAGGTCAAACCATGATGTTCTCCCCCTCTCTTTTTTCTTCTGGATTCAAGCGCCTGGCTTTGGTGCTTGCCCTCGTGCTGGGTGCGGGCACGATCTGGACGATGATGCAAGAATCGAAGAATGAGGTCGAGCGAGAGAATCCGGTCATGGCCGATTCGGCCAAAAAGACAGCGGGTGCCAAGCCTGCGCTGACCGTCATGGCCATCACGCCGCAGCCGGTCGAATGGCCCCGGATGCTGGTGGCCAATGGCAATATTGCCGCCTGGCAGGAAGCGGTGATCAGCGCCGAAATCAGTGATCTCCGTTTGACCGAAGTGCGGGTGAATGTGGGCGATCAGGTGCAGAAAGGCCAGGTACTGGCGCGCATCTCCCCAGACAGCGTCGACACTGCATTGTCAGAGTCCCAGGCTGCGGTTGCCGAGGCGGAGGCGATGCTGGCCGAAGCCAAAGCCAACGGCGATCGTGCCCGGCAGTACCAGGCCACCGGCTTTATGAGTGCACAGCAGATCAATCAATATCTGACGGCCGAGAAGGCCGCCCTTGCCCGCTTGAATGCCGCGCGCGCCAGAATGCAGGCAAACCAACTCCGTCTGGCACAAACTGAAGTGCGCGCACCCGATGCCGGGGTGATTTCCGCGCGTACCGCCACGGTCGGCTCAATGGCGCAATCCGGGCAGGAGCTGTTTCGCCTGATTCGTGGTAGCCGCCTCGAATGGCGCGCCGAAGTGAGTGCAGCCGATCTGGGCAAACTGAAGCCCGGCGTCACGGCCATGCTGACCGCGCCCGACGGCACCCGCGTCGAGGGGCGTGTACGCATGGTCGCGCCTACCGTGGATACTCAGACGCTCAACGGTCTGGTTTATGTCGACTTGCCGATAGCCGAGACCGGCAATACGCTGCGCGCCGGGACTTTCGCACGAGGCGAGTTCGAACTGGGACGCACGCGCATCATGAGCCTGCCGCAGTCAGCCGTGCTGCTGCGCGACGGGTTCTCTTATGTGTTCCGGCTGGATGATCAGAGTCAGGTTGCGCAAACCAAAGTGATCGTGGGCCAACGGATGGGCGATCAAATCGAGATTGTCAGCGGTATCGCAGCGGATACCCGCGTGGTGGCGAGCGGAGCCGGTTTTCTGGCTGATGGCGATTGGGTGCGGGTGGTGGATGCGCCCGAGACAGCACGCAAGAATCCGTAAACGGAAGCGCCGCCATGAACGTTTCATCCTGGACCATCAAGAATCCGATTCCGGCCGTGCTGCTGTTCATCATGCTGACGCTGGCCGGCTTGATGGCATTCAAGACCATGAAGATCCAGCAATTCCCGGATATCGATTTGCCGACCGTGACCGTGTCCGCCACCCTTCCGGGTGCCGCCCCCGCGCAGCTGGAGACCGAAGTCGCACGCAAGATCGAGAACGCGGTCGCCACGCTGCAAGGTATCAAGCACATCTACACCAAGGTGCAGGATGGCACTGCCACCATCACCATTGAATTCCGTTTGGAAAAGCCCACGCAGGAGGCGGTGGATGATGTGCGTGACGCGATATCCCGCATACGCGCCGATCTCCCGAGTGATTTGCGCGATCCGGCGATTTCGAAGGCGAACCTGGCCGGATCGCCGATCCTCACCTATACCGTGGCATCCAGCCGGATGGACGATGAGGCGCTGTCCTGGTTTGTCGACAATACCGTCACCAAGCGCATGCTCAGCGTACGCGGCGTGGGTGCTGTGTCACGTGTTGGGGGCGTCAGCCGCGAGGTGCGGGTGGAACTCGATCCGGCCCGCTTGCTGGCGCTGCGTGCAACGGCAGCCGATATCTCGCGCCAGTTGCAGCGGGTCCAGCAGGAGGCTTCAGGTGGCCGCGCCGATATGGGAGGGGCGGAGCAATCCGTGCGCACCATTGCCACAGTCGAGTCGGCTGACGAACTGGCGCGCATGGACATCGTGCTTTCCGATGGCCGGCGCGTGCGACTCGATCAGGTAGCCAGCGTGAGCGATACCGTAGCCGAGCAGCGCTCGGCCGCGTTGCTCAATGGCAAGTCCGTGGTCGGTTTCGAAATTGTGCGCAGCCGTGGCGCGGGTGAAATCGAAGTGGCCGACGGCGTGCGCGCCGAGTTGGCCCGACTCAAAGCGGCTCATCCCGACATCACCATTACCGAGGCCTTCAATTTTGTCGATCCGGTGCAGGAAAATTTCGATGGCTCGATGGCGCTGCTGATCGAGGGCGCCATCCTTGCGGTCATCGTGGTGTGGTTCTTTCTGCGTGACTGGCGTGCCACGCTGGTTTCCGCGACGGCGCTGCCGTTGTCGATGATTCCCGCGTTTGCCGTGATGCATGTGATGGGCTTTACGCTCAATGTGGTCACCCTGCTTTCCCTGTCGCTGGTCGTCGGCGTACTGGTGGACGATGCCATCGTCGAGGTCGAGAACATCATCCGTCATCTGCGCATGGGAAAAACGCCCTATCAGGCAGCCATGGAAGCGGCCGAAGAAATTGGCATGGCGGTGATCGCCACCACTTTTACCCTGATCGCGGTATTCCTGCCCACCGCATTCATGAGTGGTGTGCCGGGCAAGTTCTTTGTGCAATTTGGCTGGAGCGCGGCGATAGCGGTGTTCTTCTCGCTGGTCGTGGCACGCTTGCTGACGCCGATGATGGCGGCGTATTTTCTGAAGCCGCCGCGGAAGGCGCATGCCGAGCCATTCTGGATGGGGTTCTACCTGCGCTGGGCGGCGTGGTGTCTGAAACACCGCATGCTAACCACGCTCGCGGCAGCGGGATTCTTTTTCGGTTCCTTCGCCCTGGTGCCCCTGCTGCCGACCGGCTTCATCCCGCCGGATGATTTGTCGCAGACCCAGGTGTATTTATCTTTGCCGCCGGGCAGCACCTTCAAGGAAACCCTGGCCGCTGCCGAGCAGGCGCGCGAAATCGTGCAAAAGCATTCGCATGTGAAAATGGTCTACACGGCAGTGGGGGGCGGCGCGGCCGGCTCGGATCCGTTCATGCCACGCGGCGCGGCCGAGGTGCGCAAGGCGACCCTGACGATCAACATGACGCCGCGTTCGCAACGGGATGGCGTCACCAAACAGACTGTCGAGCGCGAATTGCGCGAGGCGCTGACAGTCCTGCCGGGCACGCGCGTGACCGTCGGCTTTGGCGGTTCGAACGAAAAGTACATTCTGGTGCTGGCAAGCGAAAATGGGCAGGCGTTGGCCCAACATGCGCTTACGGTCGAGCGCGAATTGCGTACCATTCCAGGAATCGGCAACGTCACCACCAGCGCTAGCCTGGTTCGTCCTGAACTCGTCGTGCGGCCTGATTTCGAAAAGGCCGCAAACCTTGGCGTAACCACGGCAGCGATTGCCGATACGCTACGCATCGCCACGGCGGGCGACTACGACCAGGGCTTGGCCAAGCTCAATTTGTCCCAGCGGCAGGTGCCGATCGTTGTCAAGCTGCCGCCCGGCGCGCGACAGGAACTGGCGCTGCTGGAGCGCATGACGGTTCCCGGCAAGCACGGCCCGGTGATGATCGGCAATGTCGCCTCGCTCAGCATCGACAGCGGCCCCGCCGAGATTGATCGCTATGACCGGCAACGCAACATCAACTTCGAGATTGAGTTGAACCAGCAACCGTTGGGGTGGGTGGAAAGCCAGGCCATGGCGTTGCCAAGCATTCAAAACCTGCCGCCCGGCGTGACGCAGACCACGATAGGTGACGCCGAAGCGATGAACGAGCTGTTCGCAAGTTTTGGCCTGGCGATGCTGACCGGGGTGCTGTGCATTTATATCGTGTTGGTAATGTTGTTCAAGGGCTTCGTGCAGCCCGCAACCATCCTGGCCGCGCTGGTGCTGTCCGTTCCGGGCGCATTTCTGGCGCTGTTCATCACCCGCACCGCGCTGTCGATGCCGTCGATGATCGGACTGGTGATGCTGATGGGCATTGCCACCAAGAATTCGATCCTGCTGATTGACTATGTCATTCTGGCGCGCCGCGACCATGGCCTGAATCGCTGGGATGCCCTGCTGGACGCTTGCCGGAAACGGGCCAGGCCGATTGTGATGACGACCGTGGCGATGGGGGCAGGCATGCTGCCGATCGCTATCGGTATCGGTACCGATCCGAGCTTCCGTGCGCCGATGGCCATTGTCGTGATTGGCGGATTGATCACCTCAACCTTCCTCAGCCTGCTGGTCATACCGGTCGTGTACACCTTTGTGGATGACCTGATTGGCTGGGGGCGGCGTTTTTTCCATTCAGCGCAACCCGCGCCCAGATCATCAGCGGATTTTTAGCGATAAAAAAACGGCCAGGCGAACCTGGCCGTTTGCGTTGCCTGTTGCAGAATGATTATTGGGTAGCGTCTTTGGCCTTGTCGGCCACACCCTGTGCTGCGTCGGCGGTATCCTGAGCGGCCTCGGCCGCTGCGTCCTTGGTCGCATCGGCCGCTGCGGCGGCGGCTTCGCCTGTTGCTTCGGCAGCGGCGCGGGCTGCATCGGCAGCAGAATGGGCGGCGTCGACGGCCGAATCCGCAGCTGCGCCGGCGGCCTCCTTGGCTTCTTCCATGGCGGGGGCGGCGGCTTCTTCAGCCTTCTGGCAGGCGGTCAGTGCGAGGGCGGCGAACAGTGCGACGAGAAGTTTCGATTGCATGGATGTATCTCCCTGATGTGGATCGAACGTAAAAGGAAATGCGAGTCTGGCAACACGCATCTTTTATTAATAATGGCAAAACGCACGCAGGACAAGCTAATTGACGATTTTTTGCCTAGAAACGCTCGTCCGGCAGCAGGTAGCGCCATTGTCCCAGGGGCAGCTCACCGAGGCGCACGCGGCCGATGCGCACGCGTTTTAGTCCCACTACGTTCAGTCCTACCAACTCGCACATGCGTCGAATCTGACGTTTTCGGCCTTCCTTCAGGATGAAACGCAACTGGTCGGCATTTTGCCAGCCGACCCTGGCTGGACGCAGTTTCCGACCGTCAAGCGAGAGGCCGTGGTTGAGCAGTGCGAGGCCGCGCTCGTCGAGCCGGCCTTCAACGCGTACCAGATATTCTTTCTCGATGTCGGAATGGTCGCCGATCAGTTGTTTGGCAATACGCCCGTCCTGAGTCAGCACCAGCAGGCCAGTCGAATCGATGTCGAGCCGCCCAGCAGGCGCCAGTCCCTTCAGGTGGGTCGGATGAAATGCTCGGCCCGCACACCCGTCCTGCCATAGCGTATCGGGGCGGATCAAGGTCACAGCCGGTTGATAGCCCGGCTCTGGTTGGCCCGAAACATAACCGATTGGCTTGTGCAGCAGGATGGTGACGCGCTGCTGTTGTTGCGCGCTGGCTTGCGTGTCGAGACGGATCGCGCAATCGGGATCAACCTTGGTGCCGAGTTCGCTTACCCGCTTGCCATCGACAAAAACCAGCCCGCGTTCGATGAAACTGTCAGCCTCTCGGCGCGAACACAGTCCGCGTTCGGACATCAGCTTGGAAAGGCGGATCGGGTCGGTCATCTCAGTGCCTCGCCAGCACAGGTTGCAGGTACTGGCCGGTATGGCTGTGCGGATTGTTTGCCACATCTTCCGGCGTGCCCTCGGCGATGATTCGGCCACCGCCGGCACCCCCTTCCGGGCCAAGGTCGATCAGCCAGTCAGCTGTCTTGATGACATCGAGGTTGTGCTCGATGACTACCACGCTGTTGCCGGCGTCACTGAGTCGTTGCAGCACTTTCAGCAGCAGATCGATATCGGCGAAATGCAATCCGGTAGTCGGTTCGTCGAGTATGTAGAGCGTGCGTCCGGTGTCGCGTTTTGACAGCTCAAGCGCGAGTTTGACCCGTTGCGCCTCTCCGCCCGACAGCGTGGTGGCAGACTGGCCCAAACGGATGTAACCCAGGCCGACATCAAGCAGGGTTTGCAATTTTCGCTTGACTACCGGTACAGCGGAAAAGAATTCGTGCGCCTGCTCAATGGTCATTTCCAGCACGTCACGGATGGTTTTTCCCTTGTAGTGCACCTCCAGTGTTTCGCGGTTGTAGCGTGCGCCATGGCAGACATCGCACGGTACGTAGATATCCGGCAGGAAGTGCATTTCCACCTTGATCACGCCGTCGCCTTGGCAGGCCTCGCAGCGCCCACCCTTGACGTTGAAACTGAATCGGCCAGGTCCGTAGCCACGCGTGCGCGCCTCCGGCACACCGGCGAACAGTTCGCGGATGGGGGTGAAAAGGCCTGTATAGGTTGCCGGATTGGAGCGTGGGGTGCGGCCGATTGGCGACTGATCGACGTTAATAACCTTGTCGAAGAATTCCAGCCCGAGGATATCGCCGTGTGGCGCGGGCTCGGCCGACGAGCCGTACAAGTGACGTGCGACAGCGGCGTAGAGCGTGTCGTTGATCAGCGTCGACTTGCCCGATCCCGACACGCCGGTGATACAGACGAACAGCCCGACCGGCAGGTTGAGCGTGACGTTTTTCAGGTTGTTGCCGCTGGCGTGGGGCACTACCAACTGACGCTGGGCATCGGGTGAGCGGCGTGATTTCGGGATCGCAATACGACGCCGCCCGGAAAGATACTGGCCAGTAAGCGAGTGTTCACTCAGGCGAATTTCCTCTGGTGTACCTTCGGCCACCACTTCCCCCCCGTGCACGCCGGCACCGGGACCCATGTCGACCACGTAATCGGCCGCGCGGATCGCGTCCTCATCGTGCTCGACCACCAGCACCGAATTGCCAATGTCACGCAGATGTTTCAGCGTGGCCAGCAGGCGGTCGTTGTCGCGCTGATGCAGGCCGATCGAGGGTTCGTCGAGAACGTACATCACGCCGGTGAGCCCAGAGCCGATCTGCGAGGCAAGGCGAATGCGCTGCGATTCGCCACCAGACAGCGTGTCGGCGGAGCGGTCGAGCGACAGATAGTCGAGTCCGACATTGTTGAGGAAGCCGACGCGGGCGACGATTTCCTTGATGATCCGGTCGGCGATTTGCGCACGGTGCCCATCGAGTGAAAGTGCTTCGAAAAACACCAGCACCTGCTTCAGCGGCATCGCGCTCACCTGGAAGATCGGTACACCGCCAACCATCACGTGGCGCGCTTCCTCGCATAACCGTGTGCCATGGCAAGCGGGGCAAGGCTTGTTGTTCTGGTATTTGGCGAGTTCCTCGCGCACCGCCATCGAGTCGGATTCATGGTAGCGGCGCTCCATGTTGGCGAGCACGCCCTCGAACGGATAGCTGCGGGTGGTGAAGCCGCCACGCGGCGCCAGCACCTGGAAGGCGATGACTTCCTTGCCGCTGCCGTTGAGGATCACGTCCTGAATGCGCGATGGCAGCGACTCCCACGGCGTCTCGAGATCAAAGCCGTAATGCATCGCCAGACTCTGCAGCAGCATGAAGAAGAACTGGTTGCGCTTGTCCCAGCCCTTGATCGCGCCTGAGGCGAGCGACAGGTGCGGGAAAGCGACCACGCGTGCCGGGTCGAAGAAGGTGATCTGGCCTAGGCCGTCGCATTTCGGGCAGGCGCCCATCGGATTGTTGAACGAGAACAGGCGCGGTTCCAGTTCGGGCAGCGCGTAGCTGCAGATCGGGCAGGCGAATTTGGCGGAGAAGAGGTGCTCTTTACCATTGTCCATTTCCACTGCCAGGGCGCGGCCGTCGGCATGCCGCAGTGCAGTCTCGAAGCTTTCGGCGAGGCGCTGCTTGGCGTCCGCGCGCACTTTCAGGCGGTCGACCACGACTTCGATGGTGTGCTTCTTGTTCTTGTCGAGCTTGGGAATGGCATCGATCTCGTGCACCTTGCCATCCACCCGTACCCGTACGAAGCCCTGCGCACGCAGCTCGGCGAACAGTTCGAGATTCTCACCCTTGCGCCCCACCACCAGCGGTGCCAGGATCATCAGCTTGGTGTCCTCCGGCAGCATCAGCACCGCGTCGACCATCTGCGACACGGTCTGCGCGGCGAGCGTGATGCCGTGTTCCGGGCATTGCGGATCGCCGACGCGGGCGTACAGCAGGCGCAGGTAGTCGTGGATTTCGGTGACGGTGCCAACGGTCGAGCGGGGATTGTGGCTGGTCGCCTTCTGCTCGATCGAGATTGCCGGGCTCAAGCCTTCGATCAGGTCGACATCCGGCTTTTCCATCAACTGCAGGAATTGTCGCGCGTAGGCGGACAGCGACTCGACGTAACGACGCTGGCCTTCGGCATACAGCGTATCGAAAGCGAGCGAGGACTTGCCCGATCCCGACAGCCCCGTGATGACCACCAACCGGTTGCGCGGCAGATCAAGGTTGATATTCTTCAGGTTGTGGGTGCGGGCGCCACGGATGCGGATGAATTCCATTGTTTGGGGCTGGGGGCGGTAATTCGCAACCTGCTAATATAACGGACTTCCCGCGTTAACCTAACCCTGAGTGGTGCTCCTGCAGTGGCTCACATCGACTTGTCCGAAAGCATGACCCGCGCAGAAAAGCGCGCAGCTTCCGGTCTGGCGGCAATTTTCGGCTTGCGCATGCTGGGCATGTTCCTCATTTTGCCGGTGTTCGCGCTGTATGCCGAAGACCTGCCGGGGGGCGACAACCACACTCTGGTCGGCCTGGCGCTCGGCATGTATGGCCTGACCCAGGCCATCCTGATGATCCCTTTCGGCATGGCGTCCGACCGTATCGGCCGCAAAAAAGTCATTATTTTTGGTCTTATTGTGTTTGCCCTCGGCAGTTTTCTGGCCGCGACCGCGACCGATATTTACTGGACCATTGCCGGTCGCGCCTTGCAGGGTGCGGGTGCGATTTCCGCCGCCGTCACGGCCATGCTGGCCGATCTTACCCGTGAGGAGCACCGAACCAAGGCGATGGCACTGGTCGGTTCAACCATCGGCATCGCTTTTGCCGTATCGCTGGTGGCAGGCCCTGCACTGAACCGTGTGATCGGCGTTCCGGGTATTTTTGTTGTGACCGGTATTCTGGCGCTGGCCGCGATCTGGGTGGTGAAGGTGTGGGTTCCGGACCCTGTGGACAGCCACTTCCACACCGACGCCCAGGCCAACCCGACAAAATTGATGGATGTGTTGAAAAATGGCCAGCTCGCCCGGCTTGATTTCGGAATTTTTGCGCTGCACGCTGCGCAGATGGCCATGTTCGTGGTGGTACCGGTGGCACTCAAGGACAGCGGCCTGGATGCCGACGATCATTGGGCAGTGTATCTGCCGGTGTTGCTGGGTTCATTTGTGCTGATGGTGCCCGGCATCATCTATGGCGAGAAGCATGGACAGATGAAGCCGGTTTTCATCGGCTCGGTGGCGCTGATGCTGCTGGCCCAACTGGGCCTGGCGTTCGGCGTCGAGTATTTTTGGGGCATAGTCTGGGCGCTGTTTTTCTATTTTGTCGCGTTCAATCTGCTTGAGGCCAGCCTGCCCTCGCTGATTTCCAAGCTGGCGCCCGTGTCGGCGAAAGGCACTGCGATGGGGGTCTACAACACGGCGCAGGCGCTGGGCCTGTTTTTTGGCGGTGTCTTCGGTGGTTGGCTGGCGCAACACCATGGCTTCGCTGCAGTATTCATATTCTGCGGCGTGCTGATGGGGGTCTGGTTGGTAGTCTCGTTGTCCATGATGCCGCCGCCTGCGATCAAGACCCGACTGTTCCGTGTGAGCGTGATGCCGGCAGACCAGGCGGCATTGCTGAAAATGCAGCTGGCCGAGGTGGAGGGTGTGGTCGAGGTGATGGTGCTGGCCGAAGAGGGGGTGGCCATGCTCAAGGTCAGCCTCAAGGGCTGGAATGAGCCGCGCGCACTGGAACTGCTGGAGGCGGCGGCCGCCTGATAGAATCCGCAACGCACCACGCTTAACCTATCCAATTTCAATACGGGGGAAAAAACAATGGCATCCGTCAACAAGGTCATTCTGGTCGGCAACCTGGGGCGCGACCCCGAAATGCGCTACCTGCCGAGCGGCGAGGCCGTCGCCAATCTCGCCATTGCCACCACCGACAAGTACAAAGATAAAACCGGCCAGATGGTCGAGCAGACTGAGTGGCATCGCGTCAGTTTCTTCGGCCGCACGGCCGAAGTGTGTGGCCAGTATCTGAAAAAGGGCAGTCAGGTTTACGTTGAGGGTTCGATTCGTACCCGCAAGTACACCGACAAGGAAGGTATCGAGAAGTATGCCACTGAAATCCGCGGCGATCGTATGCAGATGCTGGGCAGCAAGGGCGGTGGCGGCATGGCCGACATGGACGACAGCGCTTATTCCCAGGCGGCGCCCAAGGCTCCGCCACGCAGCAACCCCCAGGGAAACACCCCGGCAGCCTCTCAGCGCCCGGCCAGCAGCGGGTTTGACGATATGGATGACGACATACCGTTCTAAAGTACTCCCGGTAGCGGGCCGTTAACCCGCACAATTAATAATTAAAGCGGGGGGGCACTGGTTTACGTGCCCGATTGGGGATGAGCAATAAACCTTCTGTTTCATTGCGCGTATCAGGGCGGGTGCTGGCGTTAGGCAGTGTCATGGCCTGCGCCGCTCCAGCGTGGGCTGCGGTCACTGAAGCCGATTTCTTTGACGAGCTGCCCGTGGTGCTCTCGGTGTCCCGCATGTCGCAGCCGGTGAGCGAGGCGCCTGCTGCGGTGACCATCATTGACCAGGACATGATCCGCGCCACTGGCTTCCGGGATATTCCGGATCTGCTGCGCCTGGTGCCGGGGTTTTCGATTGCCTATACTCGCGACAACACGTGGGCCGTGGGTTACCACGGCATGGCCGAGTCGTTTTCACGGCGGTTTCAGGTGCTCGTGGATGGCCGCTCGATTTACAACGCCATTTATGGCGAAGTCAATTGGGGCGAACTTCCCCTGTCGGTCGACGATATCGAACGTATCGAAGTTGTACGGGGGCCGAACGCGGCGATGTATGGAGCCAACGCGTTCCTGGCCGTTATCAACATAATCACCAAGGATCCGAGCCAGACACCGGGCGCTTTCGCGTCCTTTCAATACGGTGAACAGGGCATGTCCGGGGTGACGCTACGCTACGGTGGCATGCAGGATGACCTGCGCTACCGGATGACGTTGTCTGCGCAGAACCGTGATCGCTTCGAGACCGATGCGTTCGATGGCGATATCCCCTTGCAGGTCCATGAGGAATCGCAGACCTACTTCATCAATGGGCGAGCGGATTACCGTCTTTCGGTAACGGATGAACTCAGCGCGCAGTTCGGCCTGACCGTGGGGGACTGGCAGGCGGGTTATTCCCTGCATCCGGATGAGCCTGTCGGACAGGACGTTTCCGCGCAATACATCCAGCTTAAATTTCGTCGCACACACAGTGCAGACAATGAATGGATGGTGCACGCCTATTTCAGCCGTAACGTGATGGACGCGCCGAACATCACGCCGCTTGTGCCTCCAGTCTCGCCTGTCGCCACGCCATACATGCTTGATGCGGGCAGGGATCTGGAGCAGACCCGCGCCAACATCGAGTTCCAGGAAAATCGCCGCTTTTCGCCTGAGTGGCGGATGGTGTGGGGGGCGGAGCTGCGGCGTGAAACCGTGGAAAGCAAATATTACTTCGACACGCATGACAAACTGAGTGGAACGCTCAGCCGTGCTTACGCCAATCTGGAGTGGCGCGCGCGTCCCGATCTGCTGGTGCAGGGCGGCGCGATGCTGGAACACCATTACTTGACGGGCGCTGACATTTCTCCGCGCGTGGCGCTCAACTACACCGTGGGCGAGGGGCATACGTTACGCCTCAGTCTCTCGCAGGCTTATCGTTCCCCGACCTTTTTCGAGCAAAAAGGCAATCTGGCTTATTACACGACGACCGGGATACCCGTTCTGCAGCTGTATGCCCCTTCCGATCCTTTGCAGCCTGAGCGCATTCTTTCCCGTGAAATCGGTTATGTAGGCCAGTATGCGGCATTAAACATGCAGCTTGACGCCAAGCTCTTCCACGACACGATTGATGACTACATCAATCATCGGGTCAAGGATGAAAATGGCGTCAATGTCTATCCACGCTTGTTCAGCAACCGCGACGACTTCACGGTGCGTGGCGGCGATCTGCAGCTAAGCTGGAGGCCTTTGCCCGCATTGCAGTTGTCAGCGCAGTACGCACGCGCATTCATTCATGCGGACGCAAGTATCGATAAGGGGTTGCAGCGGTCGGCGCCGCGCGACAATTTCAGTTTGCTGGCGCGTTATGACATGGGGCAAGGGTGGATGGCCAGCACGGGTGTCTATCAGCTGGCGCGCATGCTGTGGTTGTCCGGCGGCAATACCATTCTGACCCACACTCGGGTGGACGCCCGCCTGGCGCGCCGCTGGAAATGGCAGGGCCGTGAAGTTGAGGCCGCCGTGGTCGGCCAGAGCCTGGGCGGAGATTATGAAGAATTCCGCCATACCAACGTTTTTAGCCGCAGGGTTTATGGCAGTCTGAGTTTTGCCTGGTGATAAGCGTATGCGCTGCTGCATAGGTTCGGTCAGACTGCAGGCTGCCAGGAGGCATGATTCCGGGTTCGAATTCACGGGACGGGAGGCCGCGCATGGGGTAGGCAATCCGTCGTGCGAAGCGTGGCCGGAATGTGCCATATCGACATGAGGTGAGGGTGGGCACCAGCCAGTCAACCGTATTTCGTGCGTATGGGAAGAGCCTTCTGCTGAGCGTGGTCCTGGTCTGCCCCGTTCAGGCCCGGGCGGCGCTCACCGAAGCTGATTTTTTCAGTGATCAGCCGATCGTGTTGTCGGCTTCACGTTTGTTGCAGCCGTTGAAAGACGCACCGGCTGCGGTGACCGTCATCGATCAGGAAATGATTCGCGCCTCGGGTTTCCGGGACCTTCCGGATCTGTTGCGACTGGTCCCAGGGTTTTCCGTAGCCTATACGCGCGAAAACACCTGGGCGGTTGGTTATCACGGACTGGCCGATGCCTATTCGCGCCGCTTTCAGGTGCTGGTTGACGGCCGCTCGATCTACAGCCCGCATTTTGGCGCCGTGTATTGGGCGGATTTGCCCTTGGCGATCGAGGATATTGAGCGCATTGAAGTGGTGCGCGGCCCCAACGCGGCAACTTACGGGGCCAATGCTTTTCTGGCAGTGATCAATATCATCACCCGGATGGCCTCCCAGGTTCCGGGTGATTCCGTTTCATTGCAGCTTGGCGAGCGGGACATGCGCGGATTGACCATTCGCCATGGCGGGGGCGATGAAGCTTTGCGTTATCGGCTTACGGCGTCCGCACAGCAGCGGGATCGTTTCGACCGGGTCGTGACCTACAAGACCCCCAGGGATAACGGAGCGTATTTCGAAGCGACCCAAACCTATTTCGTCAACGGGCGCATGGACTGGTTGTTGCCCCGGAATTCCGATGTGATGGCGCAGTTCGGCCTGTCGCAAGGTGACTGGAACTCGGGCAGGCAGGTCGATGACTTGACCCGGCCCTCGAAAGAGCCGCGTGAACAGGATTCGCGTGCCCAGTATGTGCAACTGGCGTATCACAAGGTCGAGTCTGCGGGTCGTGAATGGCGTGTGCAGGCTTATTACAGCCGCAACCGCTTTGACGCGGACAATCTGACCTATATGCCCCTGACTGCGCAAACCGTAAGCGTAGATGAATACCTCTTGCAGACGCGAAGCAATATCGAGTTGCAGGTAAACGAACAATGGCGTCCCGATCTGCGGGGGGTCTGGGGAATTGAGGCGCGGCATGAAACCGTGAAAAGCCCACAGGAATACGACTCCAGCAAGACTTTGGGCGGAAACCTCTGGCGGGTGTATGGCAACCTGGAGTGGCAAGCCACCGATCAATTGCTGGTGCAGGGTGGCGCGATGGCTGAGCATCATTATTTCACAGGTGCTGACCTGTCGCCTCGCCTGGCGCTTAACTACACGGTGTACCCGGGGCACGTCTTTCGGGCCAGTGTCTCGCAGGCCTACCGGTCTCCCACTTATTTTGAGCAGGATGGCAATGTCACAGAAAGAGACATCAATGGTGCCCTGCTGGATAGATCGAAAATCCCGTCCTCCACGTCGCTTGACCCGGAGCGCCTTTTTTCGCGGGAGGTCGGCTACGTTGGCCAGATTAAATCGCTTGCCCTGAACATGAATGCGAGGCTGTTCTATGACACGCTCAACGATTACATCGGCTCGCAAAGAATCGAAACCGAGGCATGCAACGAGCCTGGCCCCACAATCCGATGTCGTGAGTGGCTTAATGCCAGCAGCCTGGATCTGCGGGGTTGGGAGGCAGAGTTGAACTGGCGGCCCCTGTCAGGCCTGGACCTGACCGCGCACTATACGCGGGCTAAAATCAGCTATCGTGACGTTGTCTTTGATGTAACCACAGGGGCGGTCATTGATGATGATCTGCCCTTTTCTGTGCCGCGAAACATTTTTGGCTTGCTGGCCCGATATAGTTGGGGCGCCGGTTGGCAGGCGAGCGTCGGGTTGTATCAAACTGATCGCATGATGTGGTTGTCGGACGGTGACTGGACCGAGGGCTACACACGTGTCGACTTGCGCCTCGCTCGCCGCTGGAAATGGCGCGGGCACGAAATCGAGGCTGCCGTTGCGGGGCAAAATCTTGGCGATGACTACCAGGAATTCCGGGATACCAATAACTTCAGCGGTCGTTTTTACGGCAGTCTGAATTTCATTTGGTAAGCCGGTTTCAGGAAAATCGGGCGCGCCGTCGCCATTTTCATCAGGGGGGGCCGTGTGCGGACACTTGTGCCCGGCTCTTTAGGTACTTGTACCCGGCTCTTTGGGTATAATTGCGCAACTTATTGATTTATCGGAGCGAACCATGCCGATTTATGCCTACAAATGTACCGCTTGCGGCTTTGCCCAAGACGAAATGCAGAAAGTGTCCGATGCGCCGTTGACGGTGTGCCCGTCGTGCGGCAAGCCTGATTACGCCAAGCAGATCACCGCAGCCGGCTTTGCGCTCAAGGGAACGGGGTGGTACGCCACCGACTTCAAAGGCGGCAGCAAGCCTGTTGAGGCCAAAACTGATGTGCCGCCCCCGGCCTGTGGCACCGGCGCCTGCCCGGCCTGTAACTAACGGGTGCGCTGGAATCGGGAAGCGGGCGGTGCAAGCCGTCCGCTTCTTTGTTTTTTGCGAATGAGCGAATGAAGCGTTATTTCATTACCGGCCTTTTGATATGGGTCCCGTTGGGGATCACCCTGTGGGTGCTCGATTTGCTGATTGGCACCCTGGACCAGAGTCTCACCGTACTGCCGGCTGAGTGGCAGCCAGAGGCCTGGATCGGGATTCGCATTCCCGGCCTTGGCGTCATCCTGACCCTGCTGGTGATCGTGTTGACCGGCGTGTTCGCCACCAATTTCTTCGGCCAGAAGATCATTGATGTCTGGGAACGGCTGCTGATTCGCATTCCGGTGGTGAAAACCATCTACGGCAGCGTCAAGCAGGTGTCCGATACCCTGTTGTCGGGCAACGGCCATGCATTTCGCAAGGTGCTTTTGGTGCGTTACCCGCATCCGCAGGCATGGTCGCTGGCGTTCCAGACCAATGTCCCGGACGAGGTAATGCGAGTGTTGCCGGACGAGCACGTGGCGGTGTTCATTCCCACTACGCCGAGCCCGGTCAACGGTTTTTATTTTTATGTGAAAAAGAGCGAGGTCATCGAACTGAATGTGTCGGTCGACCGCGCGTTGAAATACATCGTCTCGATGGGCGTCGCTTCGGGTGAAGCGCGTTCTGCTACTCAATAGGAAAGAAACAAGCATGCGTACTCATTACTGCGGCGCCGTCACGGCCGCCGACATCGGCAACACCGTCACCCTGTGCGGCTGGGCGCATCGCCGGCGCGACCACGGCGGCGTCATCTTCATCGACCTGCGCGACCGCGAGGGCATGATGCAGGTGGTGATCGACCCCGATACCCCCGAGGCGTTCAGGCTGGCCGAGGACGTGCGCTCCGAGTTCGTGCTGAAGATCGAGGGCCTGGTGCGGCCGCGTCCCGCCGGCACCGAAAATCCCAACATGCCGACCGGCATGGTCGAACTGCTGACCAAAAAGCTGGACGTGCTGAACCCCTCGCTGACGCCGCCGTTCCAGATCGACGACGACAACATCAACGAGAACATCCGCCTGCAGTATCGCTATCTCGACCTGCGCCGCGAGCCGATGCAGAAAAACCTCAAGCTGCGCTACCGCGTCTCCAAGCTGATGCGCGACTACCTCGATACGCACGGCTTCATGGAAGTCGAAACGCCGATGCTGACGCGCTCCACTCCGGAAGGCGCGCGCGACTATCTGGTGCCGAGCCGCGTGCATGACGGCATGTTCTACGCGCTGCCGCAGTCGCCGCAGTTGTTCAAGCAGCTGCTGATGGTGTCGGGCGTCGACCGCTACTTCCAGATCACCAAGTGCTTCCGCGACGAAGACCTGCGCGCCGACCGCCAGCCCGAGTTCACGCAAGTGGATTTGGAGACTTCGTTCATGGGCGAGGAGGAGATCATGAACCTCGTCGAGGGCATGATCCGCGACATGATGCAGAAAGCACAGGGCATCGACCTGCCCACCGCTTTCCAGCGCATGACCTATGCCGAGGCGATGAATAAATACGGTTCCGACAAGCCCGACATGCGGGTGACGCTGGAAATCGTCGACGTCGGCGACGTGATGAAAGAGGTCGCGTTCAAGGTCTTCTCAGGCCCGGCCAACGACCCGAAGGGCCGCGTCGCCGCGTTGCGCATTCCCGGCGGTGCCAGTCTGAGCCGCGGCGAAATCGACGGCTACACCGAGTTCGTGAAGATCTACGGCGCCAAGGGTCTGGCCTACATCAAGGTCAACGATGTCACGCAGCTCAACGAATCCGGCCTGCAGTCGCCCATCGTCAAGAACCTCTCCGAAGCGGCGCTTGCCGCGGTGATCGAACGCACCGGCGCGCAAAACGGCGATCTCATCTTCTTCGGCGCCGATCGCGCCAAGGTGGTGAACGATGCTTTGGGCGCGCTGCGCCTCAAGATCGGCCATGAGAAGGGCCATGTCGACGGCCGCGCCTGGGCGCCGCTGTGGGTGGTCGATTTCCCGATGTTCGAGTTCAACGAGGACGAAAACCGCTGGGACGCGCTGCACCACCCCTTCACCGCACCCAAGGACGGCCACGAAGACTGGCTCGCCACCGATCCCGGCAAGTGCCTGTCCAAGGCCTACGACATGGTGCTGAACGGCTGGGAAGTCGGCGGAGGCTCGGTGCGTATCCACCAGCAGGATGTACAGGAGAAGGTGTTCGCTGCGCTCAACATCGGCGAGGAAGAGCGCCGCGAGAAATTCGGTTTCCTGCTCGACGCCCTGCAGTATGGCGCGCCGCCGCACGGCGGTCTGGCGTTCGGTTTGGATAGATTGGTGACGCTAATGACCGGCGCCGAGTCGATCCGCGACGTCATCGCTTTCCCCAAGACCCAGCGCGCCTCCTGCCTGATGACCAACGCACCCAACGTGGTCGACGATAAACAGCTGCGCGAGCTGCATATCCGTCTGCGCAACGCGCCGGCAGCGGATAAGGCGGCCTGACACCCTTGAATGTGGGAGGCCGCCTTTATGCCCTTCAGTGTGCTCGGGCCGATTGCCGGCGGTTGCGCGGTGCGGACAATCGCGCCGGGGGTGGCGCTCCCACAACAGGCCAGCGCGGCGTGACCAGGAATTGAAATGAAATTCGCCGATACCCTGAAAACCCTGCCCGAAACCGCAGGTGGAAAACTGGTCCTGACCGACGCGGCCGGCGCCGAGGTGGCAACCATCGCCAATGCCCCCGGCACCGCCGGCTCGTTTCGCGTGTACGCGTATCTCGCCAAGCAGTATGGCGCGATCAACGCCGAGGCCGCGGCCGAGGGCCTGGCGATTTTCGCCGAGCATGCCCAAGATGCGACCCTCAATCCCGGCAAGCACCCCAATATCGACCGCCTGATCGCGATCATGGCCACGGGCAGCCCGCTCAACGCCCGCATTGCGTGACCCCCTACAAGACTCCGGTTTCGGTGCTGGTCGTGATCCACACCGCCGACGGCCGGGTGTTGCTGATGGAGCGTGCCGATGCGCCGGGCTTCTGGCAGTCGGTCACCGGTTCGCAGGATCCCGGTGAAACCCTGCTCGAGACCGCGATCCGTGAAGTGCGAGAGGAAACCGGCCTCGACGCCGCGGTCTTCGAACTGACGTCGTGGGATCTCTCAACCCGCTACGAAATCTACGAACGCTGGCGCCACCGCTACGCGCCCGGCGTCACCCACAACACCGAGCACGTATTCGGCCTGAAGCTCCCCGCATCGCAGCCTGTCGCGTTGACCCCACGCGAGCATCTACGCTATGAATGGTTGCCCTGGGCAGAGGCGGCCGAACGCTGCTTTTCGCCCAGCAATGCAGAAGCCATCCGCCTGTTGCCCACGCGCCTATAATTCAGAGATGCGCATTTTTAAAAACACGCTTGGTCATTCCGGTGGGGCGATGTCCGCATGAGCGAACCCCTCCACATCGCCAGCTATAACATTCACAAGGGCTTGTCGCAATTCAATCGGCGCCTGACCGTGCACGAACTGCGCGACCGCCTCGGTACTCTGGGTACTGACATCGTTTTCCTGCAGGAAGTGCAGGGTGGTCACGGACTGCGTGCCAGCCGTTTTCAGCACTGGCCGAGCCGGCCGCAGACCGAGTTTCTGGCAGGGCATGTCTACACTGATTTCGCCTATGGCAAGAATTGTGTCTACGATACCGGCCACCACGGCAACGCCATTCTGTCGCGCTACAAAATCCTAAACTGGGAAAACGAGGATATTTCCTCTCATGCCTACGAAAGCCGCGGCATGCTGCACTGCGAAATCGAAGTGCCTGGGGTTGCCACATCCGTGCACTGTATCAACGTGCACCTGGCGTTGAACGAGGGGGGGCGCAAACGCCAACTGGCACAGATCGTCGCGCGCGTACACAAGATGGTGCCGGACAATGCACCCTTGATCCTGGCGGGGGACTTCAACGACTGGCGGATGCGCGTCGGCCGTTATTTCGAGGATGAACTTGGGTTGTCCGAAGTGTTCGAGACTCATCACGGCAAGGCTGCGCGAAGCTATCCCTCCATCCTGCCCATGTTCCAGCTCGATCGCATCTATGTACGCCGCTTCAACATCGAGGCTGCGCACGTTCATACGGGTAATGCCTGGCATCGCATTTCCGACCACGCGGCGCTCACAGCCAAGCTCACCCCGTCTGGATGACCGCACATCATCGCACCACGCGCTTTGTGCGCTTCTTCGGGGCGCATTGGCGTCCTGGCGAATCATAGGCTGAAGTCTGTGAAAGGCCGCATGCGCCGATTATTGTTTCGCGGTATCGAACCGGTTCCCGGTAATCATCTGCGCCTGTTGCAGAGTGGCGTCGAGTTTTTCCCCGCCCTTATCGCGGCGATCGAGGCTGCGCGTGTCGAGATTTACCTCGAAACATACATTTTCAATGTCGACCCGTCTGCAGAAGCGGTACGCGATGCGCTGATCCGCGCTGCTCGGCGAGGCGTGCGCGTGCAACTGTTGATTGATGGCGTGGGCTCTCGCGAGTTGCCGGCCAACTGGCTGGAAGCAATGGAGGGGGCGGGGGTGAATGTGCTGGTCTATCGTCCGCTGGCAGGCGATGGCTGGCGCTCCAACCCCAAAAGTCTGCGTCGGCTGCACCGAAAGCTGGCGGTAATCGATGCGCGTGTTGCGTTCGCCGGCGGCATGAACCTCATCGATGACTTCGAGCCGGTACGTTTTGATGTACCCAGGCTTGATTTCAGCGTCGAAGTGCGGGGGCCGCTGCTTGCCGGCATTCACGCCAGCGTGCATCGTTTGTGGCAACTGGTGGCGTTGACGCAGTTGTATTCACGCAGACACAAGTCCGGAATCGAGCCGTCCTGGCCGACTGACGGAACGGTGCGCGCCGCCTTTGTGACGCGTGACAACTTTGCCCACCGCCGAGACATCGAGCGCGCTTACCTCTCCGCGCTGGCGCTGGCGCGCGAAGAAATCATTCTGGCCAATGCCTATTTCCTCCCGGGGCACCGGTTTCGCAAGCTGCTCAAGAAGGCCGCTACGCGCGGTGTTCAGGTGGAATTGCTGGTGCAGGGGCATTCCGACCATCCTTTTTTTCAGGCAGCCTCACGCGCCCTGTATCGTGATCTGCTCGCCACCGGGGTGAAAATTCACGAATATCAGGCGAGTGAGCTGCATGCCAAGGTGGCGGTTATCGATGGACATTGGGCCACGGTAGGCTCCAGCAACATCGACCCATTCAGCTTGCTGCTGGCGCGTGAAGCCAACATCGTGGTTGACGACGGCGCCTTTGCGCAGGATTTGCGGCAGCGATTGCGGCGGGCCATCGGGCAGTCCATCGCGCTCGAACCTGCCGACTGGCAGCGCCGCCCCTGGCCACATCGCATGCTGTCCTGGCTGGCTTATAACGGTGTGCGGCTCATGGTGGGGTTGGCCGGGGCCGGGCGCTGGATCTAGCGCCCGGCGCTGTTTTCAGGCGGGAGCCATCGGCGGCATGTTTGGGTGAAGCCCGGTTGGCGGGAGGTCGCCTGCGGGCCCCTTTTTCCCCGGTTAGGGGTGGACTTGCCTGATGTTGTTGTGCAGGTGCAACAAAACAACACATTCTTCTGTGTGTGGCAAAAAAACCAAGGCCTTTGCTTGTCGGCGCATGTCCAGTCTGGATAATCGACTGCGTCCATCAAGCACACATCGGTGTGGGACAGCTCTGCAGAGCTTGAACAAGCTTTATTCAACCCAAGGAGAAATTGATGAAAAAGATTCTTGCACTGGCGATTGCCTCCGCCTTCGCTGCCCCGGCTTTCGCTGCTACCGCCAACGTTGACGTCTACGGCGTCCTCGGTATCTCTCTCGAAGACACCAATGCTTCCAACAAGGACATGCAGGTCACCGACCGCCAGTCCCGCATTGGCTTCAAAGGCGCTGAAGATCTGGGCGGCGGCATGAAGGCCATCTGGCAAATCGAGCAGGCTATCTCCGCTTCCGCTGGCGGCCAGGACGGTGTTGGCGGCGCTTCGTTCGCCAACCGCAACAGCTATGTCGGTCTGGCCGGCGGCTTCGGCACCGTGCTGATGGGCCGTCATGACACTCCCTACAAGCTGACCACCGCCGGCAAGCTGGACGTTTTCGGCGACACCATGGGTGACGTGAACGCAGTGGGCAACATGGCAACTGGCGGTGCTGGCCGCAGCAATGCCACCCAGCTCATCAGCACCACGCATGACGTTCGCCCGGGCAATGCGATTGCCTATGTGTCCCCCAACTTCAGCGGCCTGAGCTTCTCCGCTGCGCTGGTGGCCGGCAATGCCGACAATGGCGCCAACACGACCGATGCCGTTTCCCTGGCCGTTGGCTATGAGAATGGCCCCCTGTACCTGACCGCTGGTTATCAGGACCTGACCGATGCAAGCGAGGCATTCAAGCTCGGCGCCGGTTACAAGTTCGGTGACTTCAAGGTTGGCGCAGTCTACGAAGACGTGGACAACGAAGTCGGCACCGACCGTGACTCCTGGTACGCAAACGTGGCTTATGCCATGGGCGCGATCACGCTGAAGGCTCAGTACGGCCAGCTGGACAATGGCAGCACCGATGCTACCAAGCTGACCGTGGGCGCTGATTACAGCCTGTCCAAGCGCACCGCAACCTATGTGCTGTATGACAGCAACAAGACCGATGGTCTGTCCCGCCTGAGCGGCTGGGCGCTGGGCGTGAAGCACAGCTTCTAATCTGACTTAAGTCAAATTAGTGGTTTGAACGGGCTCCTTCGGGAGCCCGTTTTTTTGGGGTCATGCAGTCAAGGTGTTGCGCTGTTGTTCTGTCACGTGGGTGGTAACGAGGCGCCCATGCCCCGGGTGCGGCATTCAATGGGCCTGGCAAGCAGGGCGCGGAGCCGGGTGGAGCTTGCTGCGTGCTTTCTACCAGAGCTTTCGCCCCTCTTGCTGCCAGCGCGCCAAGTCTTGCTGAAACGCGGGGGGGCCATATCCCATGACCTGTTGTTCCTTTTGAAGCTTGCCGGACTCTACAATCTGTTCGGTGTAGAGCAGGGGGCGCATGTGCCGGGTGGCAAAATCCTGCAACCATTTCAGCGCGCGTGGGGGAATTTTTCTGCCGACCGGGACAGCCAGGTCGACCGGGCGGCCATTCCAGGTGAGTTTCTCAAACAGGACAATGACTTTCCCATTGTTTGGCTTCATCCAGTCTGGCAAGGGGCTGCCGTCAATGATCCAGCCGCAGTTGAAGTTCAGGCAGGGGTCGGTCGGTCGATTTGGATAGTCATCGCAGCCCTTACCTGTACTGTGCGGACAGGGATGGCCCGGATAGACGGGGACACCGCCAATCACCATTTGTACCCAGCCATCGCAACATGCCGTGCATGGCTGACATTCTCTTTTATGCATTTTGCTGGTCGAGGACTAATTGGGGCAAGACGGAATGCTTGCCATGTATTGCAGGAGCAAGAACTCAAAAAAGGGGCGCATAACCGGTTAATCCACGGGTGGAGGCGCCAGGCACATTGTTTACCCATGGTGAGACAGCCCCGGAAGGCTTGTCGGGTCAGTCTTCCACCACATCGAAATCGTGCGTGATCTCCGCCATCTTGCCGAGCATGATCGATGCCGAGCAATATTTTTCGGCCGACAGGTGCACTGCCTGCTCAACCCGTTTGGGGTCGAGCGATTTACCGGTGACGGTGAAGTGGACGTGGATTTTAGTGAACACCTTGGGGTCGCTCTCAGCCCGTTCCGCTTCAATGTCGGCGATACAGTCGGTGACGTGCTGGCGGCTTTTGCGCAGAATGTGGACAACATCGAATGCGGAGCAGCCCCCTAGCCCCAGCAGCAGCATTTCCATTGGCCGTACGCCAAGGTTCTTGCCGCCTGACTCGGGTGCGCCGTCCATGACGACGCTGTGGCCGGATTCGCTTTGACCAACGAAGCTGACGCCTTCGATAAGTTTGACGCGGGCTTTCATGAATGTCCTTCAGACAAAATTCGTACAGGCTTTTTACCATAAAACACTGTCCCATTCTTGCCGGAAAAAGCGTGGTAGCGCGTGGCCGTGGGGGTTTGGCCGGTTTGTGCGCGGTGACGACAAACCGGAAAGGGGGCCGGCGGCGGATCGGGCTGAGGTGGATTCGCAAGCAGTGTTTGACTTTGTCTTCGGGGCGCAGTTAAAATGCTCGGCTTTCCGAGATTGTCCTCTGTGCAGAGGTGGGTCATGAAAACCTTTTCCGCTAAAACGCATGAAGTCAAACGCGACTGGTTCGTGGTTGATGCCGATAACAAAGTGCTGGGTCGCCTGGCTTCCGAGATTGCTCGCCGTCTGCGCGGCAAGCATAAGCCCGAGTTCACGCCGCACATCGACACCGGCGATTACATCGTGGTGGTCAACGCCAGCAAGATGGTGGTGACCGGCAACAAGGGCCTCGACAAGAAGTACTATCGTCACTCGGGCTACCCCGGCGGCCTCTACGAAACGAACTTCGACAAGATGCAGGAGCGTTTCCCCGGCCGTGCGCTGGAAAAGGCGGTCAAGGGCATGCTGCCCAAAGGCCCGCTCGGCTACGCCATGATCAAGAAAATGAAAATCTACGCGGGCGCGGACCATCCGCATGAGGCTCAACAGCCCCAGCCCCTCGACATCAACGTTAAGGCTGCATCATGATCGGTAATTACAACTACGGTACGGGTCGCCGCAAGGAATCGGTTGCGCGCGTGTTCATGAAGGCCGGCAGCGGCAAGATCGTCGTTAACGACAAGCCGGTCGACGAGTATTTCTCGCGCGAAACCGGTCGCATGATCGTGCGCCAGCCGCTGGTGCTGACCGAAAATCTGGACAAGTTCGACATCATGGTCAACGTCGCAGGCGGCGGTGAGTCCGGCCAGGCCGGCGCGGTGCGCCACGGCATCACCCGTGCGCTGATCGAGTTCTCACCCGAGATGAAGCCGGTGCTGAAGGCGGCCGGCCTGGTAACCCGCGATGCACGCGAAGTCGAGCGCAAGAAAGTCGGCTTCCACAAGGCGCGTCGCCGCAAGCAGTTCTCCAAGCGTTAATCTGCCTGTTGCAGAAAAAAGCCGTCCGATTCAGGGCGGCTTTTTTTATATCTGCGTGCAAGGCTGTCTTACAATTCAGTCATTCATTGCAAGGATTTACACCATGATCAAAGTCGGTATCGTCGGCGGTACGGGTTACACCGGGGTCGAACTGCTGCGCCTGCTGGCGCGCCACCCGCAGGTGGAACTGAAGGCCATCACCTCCCGCAAGGAAGCCGGCATGCCGGTGGCGGACATGTTCCCCAACCTGCGCGGGCGGGTGAAACTGGCGTTTTCCACCCCGGAAGACGCCGGGCTGGAACACTGCGACGTGGTGTTCTTTGCCACGCCCAACGGCGTGGCGATGCAGCAGACGCGCGCGCTGCTCGATGCCGGCGTCAAGGTGATCGACCTGGCGGCGGATTTCCGTATCAAGGACATCGCAGTGTGGGAGCAGTGGTACAAGATGGAACACGCCTGCCCCGACCTGGTGGCCGAGGCGGTGTACGGTCTGCCGGAAATCAACCGTGACAAGATTCGGGGCGCGCGGCTGATTGCCAACCCGGGCTGCTATCCGACCGCGGTGCAGCTGGGCTTTCTGCCGCTGCTGGAATCCGGCGCGGTCGATACCGGCTTTCTGGTGGCGGATGCCAAATCGGGCGTCTCCGGCGCCGGGCGCAAGCCGGAAACCCACATCCTGTTTGCCGAGGCGGCTGACAACTTCAAGGCTTATGCCGTCGGCGGTCATCGCCACTGGCCGGAGATCAAGCAGGGGCTGGAAATGTTTGCTGGCAAGGAGGTGGGCTTCACCTTCGTGCCGCACCTGACGCCACTGATACGCGGCATCCACGCGACGCTGTATGCGAAGGTGAGCGCCGATATCGACCTGCAAAGCCTGTTTGAGAAGCGCTACGCGAATGAGGCCTTCGTCGACGTGATGCCCGCAGGGGCTCATCCCGAAACCCGCTCGGTGCGGGGTGCCAATGTGTGCCGTATCGCGGTGCACCGACCGCAGGGCGGTGACACCGTGGTGGTGTTGTCTGTAATCGATAATCTGGTGAAAGGTGCGGCGGGACAGGCTGTACAGAACATGAACATCCTGTTCGACCTGCCGGAAGACACGGCGCTGAGTGATGTGGGTATGCTGCCCTAAAGGCTGTTGCGCGCGGACGTATGCGGGGGAGTCGCGATCCCTTGTCCGGGCGGAACTCCGTGGCCAGAACAGGGTCTTTGCTTGACGCAAACCGGGTGATGCGGATAATCACCCCACATATTTTCTAGGAGCATCACCATGAACGCAGCAACCGAAATGGAGTCCCCGCTGATCTTTACCGACAGCGCGGCCAGCAAAGTCAAAAGCCTGATCGACGAGGAAGGCAACCCAGACCTGAAACTGCGCGTGTTCGTTTCGGGCGGCGGCTGTTCCGGCTTCCAGTACGGCTTTACCTTCGACGAAGCGCAGAATGCCGACGATACCGTGATGGTGAAGAACGGCGTGACCCTGCTGGTCGATTCGATGAGCTTCCAGTATCTGGTGGGCGCCGAGATCGATTATTCGGAAGGCCTCGAAGGCGCGCAGTTCGTGATCAAGAATCCGAACGCCACCACCACCTGCGGTTGCGGCTCGTCATTCTCGGCGTAAGCGCTGATCCCGGCCAATGAAAAAAGCGGCTTCGGCCGCTTTTTTCATTGGCGCGTCGTGGATGTGTCCCGCGATGTTGCAGCAGGTTCAAGCCGGGTGGATGGCCCCAAGGATACGCGGCCCACGCGCACCGGTGACCGTCGGCAAATTACCCGGCGCATGGTGCATGGTCTGTCGTGCCAGCCAGGCAAATGCGAGCGCTTCCATCCAGTCGGGGTCAATGCCGAGGGCGGTGGTCGTCGCTACCCGTACGCCTGGCAGGCGTGCGTCGATACGTTGCATCAGCCGGCTGTTGTGTGCGCCGCCGCCACAGACGTAGAGCTCCTGGACGCCGTGGCATTCGCGGTTGATCGCGTCGCACAGGCTCATGGCGGTGAATTCGAGCAGGGTAGCCTGCACGTCGGCAGGCGTGATGGCCGGACTGAGTCGGGCAAGGGTAGTGTCCAGCCAGTCCAGATTGAATTGTTCGCGCCCGGCACTCTTGGGCGGCGGCAGGGGTAGAAATGCGTGGCTGGCCAGCATGTCAAGCAGGCCGGCGTGGACTGTGCCGCTGGCTGCCCAAGTGCCGTCGTGATCGTAGTGTGAATCGCGGTGTCGCTTGATCCACGCATCCAGCAGCATGTTACCGGGGCCGGTGTCCCAGCCGTGTATCGAGCCGTCCGTCGGCAAATCGGTAATATTGGCGATGCCGCCAATGTTGGCGATGACGCGGTGGAAACTTGGGTGCCGCAGTGCCTGGGCGTGAAAAGCGGGTACTAGCGGTGCGCCCTGGCCGCCTGCTGCAATGTCGCGGCTACGGAAATCGGCAACAACCGTGATGCCGGTGAGTTCGGCCAGCAGGGCAGCATTGCCGATTTGCAGGGTGTAGCCGTCAGCAGGGCGGTGGCGCAGGGTCTGGCCGTGACAGCCGATCGCCCGCACCGAGTGCGAATCGACTCCGTCAAGAAGCGCCCTGACCGCGGTGGCGTACAAACGTGCCAGTTCATTGGCAGCAAGGGCGGCAAGATGAATTTCGTCGGGTTGTGGGGTGTGCAGCGCCAGCAGTTGTGTGCGCAGCCTGTCTGGGTAGGGGAGATAATGGGTATGGATGAGCCGGAGTTGTCCAGCGCTGCCTGTTTCGGCAAGGGCGACATCGACGCCATCCAGGCTGGTGCCTGACATGAGACCGATGTAGTGCTCGGCCTCATGTTGGGTGTCTGCGCTCAATCGAGTGCGGCGAGATTGGTGCCGCGGAGCAGGGCCAGTTTGTCAGACCAGTTGGATGTCTGTTCCATGAAGCGTGCCCGTTGAGCCGTAGCCAAAGGCGGTGCCCCCGGCAGTTTGATGGCCATGGGGTTTTGCGGTCGGCCCGCGATCCGTACTTCATAGTGCAGGTGTGGCCCGGTGGAAGCGCCGGTCGAGCCGACATAGGCGATCACCTGACCTTGGCTGACTGGGCTGCCAGAACGGAGTCCTGCGGCAAACTTGCTCAAATGGGCGTAGTAAGTTTCATAACCGTTCGAATGCCGAAGAATGACGAGATTGCCGTAGCCTCCCTTGCGGCCGGCAAATTTCACGACGGCGTCGCCAGTGGCTTTGACCCGGGTGCCTGTGGGCGCACCGAAATCGACGCCTGTGTGGGCACGGTGGAAGCCGTAAACGGGGTGCTTGCGCGAGTTGCTGAAGCTGGAGGTAACGCGGGAGAATTCGAGTGGCGAACGCAGGAAGCCTTTCTTCAGAGACTCGCCCTCGGGGGTGTAGTAAGCCTCGCGTCCCAAAGGGTCACGGTAAAGAACGGCGCGATAAGGCTTGCCAGCATTGACGTACTCTGCTGCCAGCAGCTGGCCGGCGGAAACGGGCTCACCGTTGCGATAGTTGACTGTGTAAATGACCGAGAACGTATCGCCACGGCGCAAATCTTCGCGAAAGTCCAGGCTGGTGGAGAACGTTTCGGCCATCCGGTCGGCAATTTTGTCTGGGATGCCTGCGCTGTCGGTTGCACCGTAGAGTGACGAGAGGATACGGCCGGAGCGCATCACTACGCGGGTTTCCAGCAGATCACTGCTTTCTTCGGTGATAAAACTGTCGCCTTGTTTGCGTATCGTTAGGGCTGGTGCGTCGTTGCGCTCGAACTTGATGGACACCAACTGACCTTCTTGGGTCGTGGTAGCTTGAATGCGTTTGCCGGCGCGAATGCTGGAGGCCAGCTCGCGTACAGCGTCCGTGCCTAGCAGGCGCTGGATTTCCAGGTCGTCGATCTTGAGTCGCGACAGGGTGTGATTCAAAGTATCGCCGGACTGAACTACGCTTTCGCGTTCAAAAGTTCCGGTTCCGCTTGAGTTGGTCAACGCCGGCAAGGCGAGCGCTTCGGTAATGATTTCAGGCGTGATGTCGAGCGTATTGGTGTCGGGTGCAAGGCCAAAGGCAGCAACGACACCGAAAAGCGGCAGACTTGAAATAGCAACCATGGTACGCAGGCGGAAGCGGCGTTCCGCTCCACTCATGCGATGGGTTAAGATTCTCAGCTTGGTGAGCGGCATGTACCGTTTTCCCCCCTTGTAACGAGCGGGGAGTGTAACACAAACGCCCCTGAAGGTTTTTTCAATCCAAACAGCAGCTTGTGCGCTGTTGGGTAAAAATATATTTATGTTTTACGGCGAGCCCTGGGCAAACTTGACTCGTCACGGAGAGGAATTTTGATGCAGGACGTTTTGCAGGAAATCAAGCGCGGAGCCGACGAACTGCTGGTCGAGGCTGAGCTGGTTGAGAAATTGAAAACGGGGCGGCCTTTGCGAATCAAGGCGGGGTTTGACCCGACCGCACCGGATCTGCACCTTGGGCACACAGTACTGTTGAACAAGTTGCGTCAGTTTCAGACGCTGGGGCATCAGGTCATTTTCCTGGTGGGAGATTTTACCGGCATGATCGGCGACCCGACCGGCAAGAACGCGACCCGTCCGCCGCTGACCCCGCAAGCCGTTGCGGAAAACGCCAAGACCTATCAAGAGCAGGTATTCAAGATTCTCGACCCGGCCTTGACCGAGGTGCGTTTTAACTCCGAGTGGATGGAAAAACTGGGATCGGCCGGCATGATCCGCTTGGCAGCGACACACACAGTGGCGCGCATGCTTGAACGTGATGACTTTCACAAACGCTATACCGGTCAGCAACCGATAGCGATCCATGAATTTTTGTATCCCCTGATCCAGGGGTATGACTCCGTCGAATTGAAGGCGGATGTCGAGTTGGGCGGAACCGACCAGAAGTTCAATCTGCTAATGGGGCGCGAACTGCAAAAACATCATGGCCAACCCGCGCAGTGCATTCTAACCATGCCGTTGCTGGAGGGGCTGGATGGGGTTAGCAAGATGTCGAAATCGCTCGGCAACTACATCGGCATTAACGAGCCGCCGCAGGAGATCTTCGGCAAGTTGATGTCGATCTCAGATGACTTGATGTGGCGCTATATCCAGTTGCTGTCATTCGAATCGCTTGCGGTCATCGAGGACTGGAAGCGGCAGGTGGCCGCCGGCGCCAATCCACGCAATATCAAAGTTGGTTTTGCACAGGAGATCGTGGCGCGCTTTCACGGATCGGCAGCGGCCAGCCAAGCTTTGGCCGAGTTCGAGGCACGTTTTCAGCGCGGCGCACTGCCGGACAACATGCCGGAAATCAGCTTGCCTGGCGTCGATGGCGTGCTGTCAGTCCCTCAGCTGTTGAAACAGGCGGGGTTGGTTGTCAGCACTTCGGATGCCATTCGCCAGATTGCCGGTGGTGGCGTGCGGATAGATGGTGAGCGTGTGGCGGATAAAGGTGTGAACGTGCCGGTGGGCGCGACGATTGTGGCCCAGGTGGGCAAGCGGAAATTTGCTCGTGTGACGGTTATTTGAAAATTATTTTGCGGAAACGGTTGACGGATCGTTTTGGCTCTGTAGAATGCGCACCTTCTCGAAACGCAGCGAGAACCGCGAAACGCGGGACCGGCTGCTAATCGATTGATCTTTAACAATTTACATCCGATAGGTGTGGGTGTTGTTGCGGTAGCTGTCCTGGTTTTGGCCGGGGTGGCAACTAGC
>DILD01000087.1 GCA_002424845.1 Thiobacillus denitrificans
GCTGGCGGGCGATGTGTCACATTGGCTATAATTGTGTCACGTTTTGCCCCCTTGGAGGCTGCCCCATGAAAACCCTGACCATCCGCGAAGCCCGCGAAGGCCTGTCGCACCCCGACCAGATGTTCGCCGACAGCGACGAAGTGCTGGTGGTCTGTCGTGGCGAACCGGTGGCACGTATTCTGCCGGTGGAACCGCGCAGGAAATCCTTCCGCTCGCTACGGGCGTTTCTTGAAAGCCAGCCCATGCAAACCATCCCCAGCGAAGACATTCTGGCGGAAGAGCGCGAGGAACGCTTTTAAGCTTGATGGCTGCCTATATCGATACCAGCGCACTGGCCAAGTGTTATATCCGCGAGCCGCGCTCGCTGGATGTACTCGACTGGGCGGACACGCAGGACGAAATCGTCACCAGCCCGCTCACCCTCGTTGAATTCCGCTGCGTACTGGCGCGCCGTCGGCGCGCACGCCAGATTGATCCTTCACTGGAGCGCGTGGCACTGGCCGCATTCGACCGCGATGCGCAGGCGCGCTGGCGCATCCATCAGGATGCCGCCAGCCTGTTCAGCGAGGCGCGTCAACTGATCGACCTGATCCCCGAACTGCCGCTGCGCGCGCTGGATGCTCTGCATCTGGCCTATGCCCGACACTACGGCGCGACCAGCTTCGCCACCGCCGACAAGAATCAGGCCGAGGCCGCCCATGCGCTCGGCATACCCGTATCCATCTTTTATTGAATTGGCACCATGACCGAAACCACTTCCGCCCCTGCTCTCGACGAAAACCAGATCATCGCCGAACGCCGCGCCAAGCTCACCGCGATCCGCGAGACGGGCATCGCCTTCCCCAACGACTTCGAGCGTCACCATTACGCCGGCAAACTGGCCGACGCGCACGGCGACAAATCCAAGGAAGCGCTGGAAGCCGAAGCGGTCGAAGTCCAACTCGCCGGCCGCATGATGCTGAAGCGCGTGATGGGCAAGGCGAGTTTCGCCACCCTGCAAGACATGAGCGGACGCATTCAGGTGTACGTGTCGAACGACCTCACCGGCCTGGATGCGCACGACGCCTTCAAGCACTGGGACCTGGGCGATTTCATCGGCGTGACCGGGACGCTGTTCAAGACCAACAAGGGCGAGCTGACCATTCAGGCGAAATCGATCCGCCTGCTCTCCAAAGCGCTGCGCCCGCTGCCGGAAAAATTCCACGGGCTGGCCGACCAGGAACAGAAATACCGCCAGCGCTATCTCGACCTCATCACCAACGACGATGCGCGTGAGACCTTCATGCGCCGCTCGAAGATCATCCAGGCGATCCGCGCCTTCATGGTCGAGCGCGACTTCCTCGAAGTCGAGACGCCGATGATGCACCCCATTCCCGGCGGCGCGGCGGCCAAGCCCTTCGCCACGCACCACAACGCGCTCGACATGGAGCTGTTCCTGCGCATCGCACCCGAGCTCTATCTCAAGCGGCTGGTGGTCGGCGGCTTCGAGAAGGTGTTCGAGATCAACCGCAACTTCCGCAACGAAGGGCTGTCCACCCGGCACAACCCCGAGTTCACCATGATGGAGTTCTACGAGGCCTACCGCGAATACCGCTATCTGATGGATCTCACCGAGTCCCTGATCCGCGCCGCCGCGGTCGCCGCCACCGACTCCACCACGGTGGTTTATCAGGGCCATGAAATCGACCTCGGCAAGCCGTTTGCCCGCCTTACCATCGTCGACGCGATCCGCACCTACCACCCGCACTACACGGTGGAACAGCTGAACGACCGCGACTGGCTGATCGGCCAGTTCACCGCGATGAAAGCCAAGTACCGTGCGCAGGACGGCATCGGCGGCCTGCAACTCTCCTTCTTCGAAGAAACCACCGAAGCGCTCTTGATCCAGCCGACCTTCATCATCGACTACCCGGCCGAAGTGTCTCCCCTCGCCCGCCGTTCCGACAGCCAGCCCGAGATCACCGAGCGCTTCGAGCTGTTCATCACCGGGCGCGAAATGGCCAATGGCTTCTCCGAGCTGAACGACGCCGAGGACCAGTCCGAGCGCTTCATGGAACAGGTGCGGCAGAAGGAGGCCGGCGACGAGGAGGCGATGCACTACGACGCCGACTTCATCCGCGCGCTGGAACACGGCCTGCCGCCCACCGGCGGCTGCGGCATCGGCATCGACCGCCTGGTCATGCTCTTGACCGATTCGCCGAGCATCCGCGACGTCATCCTCTTCCCGCAGATGAGGCGGGAAGCTTAAAGACAGCCCGCAGATGCGGCGAGAGAGCTGATCCGCTTCCGCTAAAATCGATCTCATACGTCTACCTATTTTTCAGGCCACGCCATCATGACCGACGCTTTCAACACCCACGATTCCTTTTCCACAGTCGGAGGCAAGTACCACTTCGCCTCGCTGAAAAAACTTGAGGCCGCACTGGGCGTGTCGGTATCACGTCTGCCCGTGTCGATCCGCATCGTGCTGGAATCGGTGCTGCGCAACTGCGATGGGGTCAAGGTCACGCCCGAGCACGTCAAGCAATTGGCCGGCTGGAAGCCGAATGCCGGGCGCACCGAGGAAATCCCCTTCACCGTGGCACGCGTCATCCTGCAGGACTTCACCGGTGTGCCGCTGCTGGCCGACCTCGCCGCGATGCGCTCGGCCGCCGCGCGTGCCGGCAAGAATCCGCAGAAGATCGAGCCGCTGGTGCCGGTTGATATGGTGGTCGACCACTCGATCCAGGTCGACAAGTCCGGCAGCACCCCGAACGCACTCGACCTCAACATGAAGATCGAATTCGAGCGCAATCTGGAGCGCTATCAATTTCTCAAGTGGGGCATGCAGGCCTTCGACACCTTCAAGGTGGTGCCGCCCGGCGTCGGCATCGTGCACCAGGTGAACATGGAATACCTGGCGCGCGGCGTGATGGAAAAAGACAACATGGCCTACCCCGACACGCTGGTGGGAACGGACAGCCACACCACCATGATCAACGGCCTCGGCGTGGTGGCCTGGGGCGTCGGCGGCATCGAGGCGGAAGCGGCCATGTTGGGCCAGCCGGTGTACTTCCTCACGCCCGACGTCGTCGGCGTCAACCTCACCGGCGGCGTGAAGCCGGGCGTCACTGCCACCGACGTGGTGCTGACCCTCACCGAGATGCTGCGTAAGGCAAAAGTCGTCGGCAAGTTCGTCGAGTTCTTCGGTGAAGGCGCGGCCGCGCTGCCGGTGACCGACCGCGCGACCATCGCCAACATGGCGCCCGAATACGGCGCGACCATGGGCTTCTTCCCGGTCGACGAAGCGACCTGCCAGTATTTCTCGGCTACCGGCCGTCCGGCGATGCAGGTCGACCTCATCCGCGCCTACTATCAGGCGCAGGGGCTGTTCGGCATCCCGAAGGCAGGCGACATCGACTATTCGCAAACACTTTCGCTAGACCTCTCGACCGTCGAACCTTCGGTCGCCGGCCCCAAGCGGCCGCAGGATCGCATCGCGCTGTCCGAGATCGAAACCACCTTCGACGCGCTGATGCAAAAGCCCAAGGCTGAGGGCGGCTACGACAAGACGGCAGAAGATCTGCGGCGCACCTACACGGTCGAGGGCGGCCACGAACTGCGCCACGGCCATGTCGTCATTGCCGCGATCACTTCGTGCACCAACACCTCCAACCCCGGCGTCATGATCGCCGCCGGTCTGCTGGCCAAAAAAGCGGTCGAGCTCGGCCTGTATACGCCGTCGCACGTCAAAACCAGCATGGGCCCCGGCTCGCGTGCGGTGACCGAATACCTGAAGGCCGCCGGCCTCTTGCCCTATCTCGAACAGCTGGGCTTCGGCGTGGTCGGCTACGGCTGCACCACCTGCATCGGCAACTCCGGTCCATTGCCTGAAACGATCGAGAAGGCCATCCTCGACAACGATCTGGTCGCCTGCTCGGTGCTGTCAGGCAACCGCAACTTCGAAGCGCGCGTGCACCAGAACGTCAAGGCCAATTTCCTGATGTCGCCGCCGCTGGTGGTGGCCTTCGCACTGGCCGGACGCGTGCCCTTCAACGTCGAGAAGGAACCCATTGGAGCCGGCAAGAACGGGCCGGTTTACCTGAAGGACATCTGGCCGAGCAACGAAGACATCGCTGCGCTGCTGCACCACTCCACCGATGCCGGTGTTTACAAAAACTACGATGACGTCGGTGCCAACAATCCGCTGTGGGACGGCGTGCCCGCGCCCACCGGCGCGGTCTATGAATGGGATGGCCAATCGACCTACATCCAGGAACCCCCATTCTTCACTGGCGAAAAAGTCGCCAACATCGCCCTCAAGGGCGCCCGTGCGCTGGCCATTTTCGGCGACTCGGTCACCACCGACCACATCAGCCCCGCCGGCGGCATCAAGCCGACCTCGCCGGCCGGCCTCTATCTGACCGGGCACGGGGTCGAGAAAGCCGACTTCAACAGCTACGGTGCGCGCCGCGGCAACCACGAGGTGATGATGCGCGGCACCTTCGCCAATGTGCGCATCAAGAACCTGATGATCTCCGGCAGCGAGGGCGGCATCACGCTGAAAGACGGCGCACAGCAACCCATCTACGACGCAGCGATGCAATACCAGCAGGAAGGCACACCGCTGGTGATCTTCGCCGGCGAGGAATACGGTACCGGCTCGTCGCGCGACTGGGCGGCCAAGGGCACCACGCTGCTGGGCGTGAAGGCCGTCGTCGCAAAGAGTTTCGAGCGCATTCACCGCGCCAACCTGGCCGGCATGGGTGTGCTGCCCTGCCAGTTCAAGGAAGGTGTCGATGCGACGACACTCAAGCTGGATGGCTCCGAAACCTACGATCTTGAAGGGACCGAGTCCGGTATCGTGCCGCAACAGGATGTCACGCTGGTCATCCATCGCGCCAATGGAAATGTCGAGCGCGTCGCGTTGAAGCTGCGCATCGATACGCCGATCGAGGTGGAGTACTACAACAAGGGAGGCATTCTGCCCTTCGTCCTGAACCAGCTTGTGAATTGATCATTGCGGCGGCAAATTCATCGCCCTGTCGAAGGGGCGGGCACAAGCCGCCCGCCCGCTCCCGCCAACGTGCGACCGCACGTCCTGTCCCCCGAAAATCATTGCTACACTTCATTCATTGAATCGATTTGAGGCTATATTGATACGCGACGTCGAAGACACAGGACGTCCTGTTTCGATAATAAAAATACCTTTAACTCTTGAATTAAGTCGATTCATAAATTAGCATTGTCTTAAATACACATCAAAACGGGAGACCACCATGACCAAACGCGTTGTACTGCTTACCCTGTCCGCCTTCGCGGTCGTCGCACTGCAAACGGGATGTGGCGAGAAAGCGATCACTTTCCAGGCTGACATCAAGCCCATCATCGAAGCCAACTGCGTATCGTGTCATGTCCCCGGCGGATCGGGTTACGAGAAATCGGGCCTGCGCATGGACAGCTACGAAGCCCTGATGAAAGGCACGCAGTATGGCCCGATCATCGTGGCAGGATCGAGTGTAAGCAGCACCCTGTATCGCCTGGTCTCCGGTCAGGCCGACCCCTCGATCCGCATGCCGCATGGTCAGGCTTCGCTGCCTGAAAAAGATATCGCCACCATCGCCGCCTGGATCGACCAGGGCGCCAAGAACTGAATCCCCCTCTGGAGCAAACCCAATGAGCAATCGCGGCTTCTTACATTTCAGCGCCCTCCCCATGTCGACGCGCATGGTTTACACCATGACGCTGCTGGTACTGGGAACGGGTTATCTGTTTGCCATGCTGCAGGTGTTTTTCAGCCATGCAGGTCTGGATGGCAACCCCAAAAACATCTCTGCTGAGGATATTCGCATTGCCTATCATGGCAGCGAAACCGACACCAAACTGGTCAGCGCACTGAAAGGTCCGATGGCCGGGATGCTGCCCGAGTCGGAACGTGCCACGATTTTCAAATGGGTCGACACTGGCGCTACGGAGGAAGGATTCGCCCAGGTCAAGCCGATCATCGAAGAGCGCTGCATCGCCTGCCACGACGGCAGCAATCCGCATATCCCGCTGCTAACCAGCCAGGAAGAAGTGAAGAAACTCGTGACCAAGGATACGGGCGCGACCATCCCCACGCTGGTGCGCGTATCGCACATCCACCTGTTCGGCATCACCTTCATCTTCTTCATCGTCAGCAGCATCTTCACGCATGCCTACATGCGGCCGCTGTGGATGAAGTGCGTGATCATCATCACGCCCTTCCTGACCATCCTCACCGACATCTTCTCCTGGTATCTGACCAAGTGGATTCCAGGATTTGCCTGGTTCATCATCGGCAGCGGCGCTCTGATGGGTATTTCGTTCGCGGTACAGTGGATCGTCTCGATGTGGCAGATGTGGTTCTATACCCTGCCGGCAGAAATTGAAGAGTGCGGAGGCACCTTGCCGATACTTGGAGGCAACAAGGCAAGCACGCCGGACAACTAGGCAAGCTTCAAGCCGTCTCCGCAACTGGCCGTGTGAACCCAGGGTTCACACGGCCAGTTTGCGATACAGGGTGCGTTCGCTGATCCCCAGTTGCCCGGCCAGCGATTTGCGGTCGCCGCCATGGTGCGCCAGTGCCCATTGCAGGTAGCGCAACTCCGCCGTCTCCAGCGGCACGATCGCATCCACGCCCGGCATCCCCACCGCATCGCCGGCCAGTTCGGGCGGCAGGTGCTCCGGCAGCAGGGTGTCGCCGTCCGCCATCAACACCGCTCGCTCAATGATGTTGCGCAGTTCGCGGATATTCCCCGGGTAGTCATACGCCTGCAGCCGCGCCCGCGCGGCCTCGCTCAGCGTGTAGGCCCGTCCCGGCGCCAGCCGCGCCAGCAGGGTTTCCGCCAGCAGGCCAATGTCCTCGCGCCGCTCGCGCAATGCGGGCAGGTGGACCGGGAACACGCTCAGCCGGTAATACAGGTCGCGGCGGAAACTGCCGCGCTCGACCATGCCGACGAGGTCGCGGTGGGTGGCGGCGATCAGGCGAAAGTCGGCGCGCAGCGTCTCCACCCCGCCCACCCGGCGAAACGTCCCGGTTTCCAGCAGGCGCAAGAGCTTGACCTGCAAACCCAGCGGGATGTCGCCGACCTCGTCCAGAAACAGCGTGCCGCCGGCGGCCGACTCGACCAGGCCGATCTTGCGCTGGCTGGCGCCGGTGAAGGCGCCCTTCTCGTAACCGAATAGTTCGCTCTCGAACAGGGTCTCGGTCAGCCCCGAGCATTCCACCACCACGAACGGCCCCTGCACGCGGCCGCTCTGCTGGTGGATGGCCTGCGCCACCAATTCCTTTCCGGTGCCCGATTCACCCAACAGCAGCGCCGCGGTGCCGGACGGCGCCACCCGCCGCACCAGTTCGAGCATGCGGTTGAAAGCCGGCGACTTGCCGACCAGACCGCTTTCGGCCGGAAAACTGCTGGCCTCGCGCACCGTCAGCATGCGCTCGACGAAATATTCGATCTTGCCCGACGCGCCGACGATCGGCGTCAGCTCGACATCGACGTGTTCCTCGCCGCGTGGCGTGTGATGCAGGTGCAGTACCCGGCGCGGCTCGCCGCTCGCCCGGCTGGCCGCGAGCGGGCAGGATTCGCCGCACTCGTCGCAGGGGCGGCTGTAGCCGTGCGACACCGCATAACAGGTCTGCCCGACCACATCGCGGCCGCCGGCATAGTGCCGGCGATAGGCCGCGTTGGCCGCCAGGATGCGGTAATCGGCATCCATCACGATCTGGGCGTCAGGGTGGTTCTCAAGAAAGCTGATGAGTTCGTTGGTCGGCGACATGGAAGCGCCTCCTGCATGTCCATAATGACAGCAATTTTAAACAAGACTGCCATTTTTGACACGCCAATTTCCATACCCTCCAGAAACACGGTCTTTATCCATATGTTTTTATTGAGAAATAATTGATCTTTACGGGACGCGTTCCTGGCACGCCCATTGCACTTAGATAACTGCCATGAACAAGCATCTGCCCACCTTCCTGCAGCATCCGCTCGCCCGGGAAATCGCGCTGGCCCTCGCCATCAAGCTCGCGGTGATCGTGGGGATTTTCTTTGCGTTCTTCGACGGCCAGGCAGTCCACCCCGACGCCGACGCCGTTGCCGAGCGCCTGGCCAGCCCGCAACACTCCATCAGGCACTAACAGGGAAACGCCCATGCTGACCGAAGAACTCGTCGACCTCTCGCGGCTGCAATTCGCAGTCACCGCGCTGTACCACTTCCTGTTCGTGCCGCTGACGCTCGGCCTGGCGTTCATCCTGGTGATCATGGAGCTGACCTATGTCATCACCGACCGTCCGATCTACAAGGACATGGTGCGCTTCTGGGGCAAGCTGTTCGGGATCAACTTCGCGCTCGGAGTGACCACCGGCATCACCATGGAATTCCAGTTCGGCACCAACTGGGCGTACTACTCGCACTACGTCGGCGACATCTTCGGCGCGCCGCTGGCGATCGAGGGGCTGATGGCCTTCTTCCTCGAATCGACCTTCATCGGCCTGTTCTTCTTCGGCTGGGACCGCTTGAACAAGTGGCAACACCTGATGGTGACGGTGCTGATGGCGGTCGGGTCGAACCTTTCCGCGCTGTGGATCCTGATCGCCAACGGCTGGATGCAGGACCCGATCGGCGCGGAGTTCTCCTTCGTCACCATGCGCATGGAAATGACCGATTTCTGGGCCATCGTGTTCAACCCGGTGGCGCAAGCCAAGTTCGTGCATACGGTGTCGGCAGGCTACGTCACCGCCTCGCTGTTCGTGCTGGGGATTTCCAGTTACTACTTGTTGAAGGGCCGCGACCTTGATTTCGCGCGGCGCTCGTTCCGTATCGCCGCCGGCTTCGGCTTTGCCTCGGCGCTGTCGGTGATCGTGCTGGGCGACGAGTCGGGCTACACCGTGAGCGAATCGCAGCAGGCCAAGATGGCGGCGATCGAGGCGATGTGGGAGACCGAGCCCGCGCCCGCAGGCTTCACCGTGTTTGCATTGCCCAACGAAACGGAAATGCGCAATGACTACGCGCTGCACATCCCCTACGTGCTGGGCCTGATCGGCACGCGCTCGCTGACCGAGACCATGCCCGGCATCAGGGAAATCAAGAAAAGGAACCGCGAACGCATCGAGAACGGCATCCAGGCCGTGGTCGCGCTGGAAACGCTGCGCAAGAACCGCGACGACGCAAATGCGCTTGCCGCATTCGAAGCCAGCAAGGCCGACCTCGGCTTCGGCCTGCTGCTGAAGAAATACACGGTCGACGTTTCGGCCGCCACGCCAGAAATGATCCAGCAGGCGGTCGACGACACCATCCCGCGCGTCGCGCCGCTGTTCTGGAGCTTCCGCCTGATGGTCGCGCTCGGCTTCGCCTTCCTGGTGCTGTTCGGCTTCGCGCTGTTCTATTCGGTGAAGGGCAACTTCATCGAGAAGAAGTGGCTGTTGCGCTGGGCGCTGTGGTTCATCCCGATGCCGTGGATCGCCGCCGAGCTCGGCTGGGTGGTCGCCGAATACGGCCGCCAGCCGTGGACGATCTACGGCGTGCTGCCCAC
>DILD01000015.1:0-133 GCA_002424845.1 Thiobacillus denitrificans
GCCAGCGCGCCGCGCACCGGGCGCAGTTCGCCGGTGAGCGCAAGCTCGCCGGCGAATTCGGTTTGCCTGAACTTGTCGGCGGGAATCTGCCCGGAGGCGGCGAGGATGGCCAGCGCGATCGGCAGGTCGAAGC
>DILD01000015.1:151-7080 GCA_002424845.1 Thiobacillus denitrificans
TGACCGTGATGCGCCGCGCCGGGAATTCGAAGCGCGCGTTCTGGATCGCCGCGCGCACGCGGTCGCGCGCTTCCTTCACTTCGGTTTCGGGCAGGCCGACCAAGGTGAACGCCGGCAGCCCATTGGCCAGATGCGCCTCGACCACCACCTCGGGCGCGCTCATGCCGTTCAGCGCCCGGCTTTTGACAACGGCGACGGCCATCGGGTCAGTCTTCGACTTGCTGCTTTTCCAGCTCGGCCAGGCGCGCTTCCAGTTGCGCGAGCTTTTCGCGGGTGCGCGCCAGCACTTCGGTCTGCACGTCGAATTCCTCGCGGCTCACCATGTCCAGTTTGCCGAGCATCGAGGTCACGCCGGCCTTGAGGTTCTGCTCAATGTCCTTCGCGGGCGACTGCTTCAATACCTCGCCCAGCTTGCTGGCCAGATCGCTGATGAAAGCAGGGTTGGGAAATTTCGGATTCGGGTCCATGGCAATCTCCAATTCAAGCGGCGAGTGTAGCAAGTGCTGTGTCATGTGCGGCAATGTGCTTGAGTTCGCGTAGTGCAGCACAAAGAGGGTGCATGACGTTTTTGTGGCGCACCACAAATGTGCGGTCTATACAGGGGTAAGCGGCGGGAGAATTATAAGGTTATGAAAACAAAGAAACTATTTATCTGGCATGCCTTATGCTGGACACGGGTTGCAATTTTGCGCGACTTCATATTCGGAGAAATCATGAAAAAACTTGTACACGCTTTGGTCCTGACCGGTCTGGTGGGGACCTCTGCTGTTGCGGTGGCTGCCGAAAAGAGCCCCCATAGCCTGAGCGGCAACATCAACCTGACGTCCGACTACCTGTTCCGTGGCGTTTCCCAGACCACGAACAAGCCGGCCATTCAGGGCGGTTTCGATTACGCGCATGAGAGCGGGTTCTATGCGGGCACCTGGGCTTCGAGCGTCGACTGGGTCGGCACCAAGGACGACAACAGCATGGAGATCGATTTCTATGCCGGTTATACCGGTTCGCTGCCGGCCGATATCGGTTACGACGTGGGTCTGATCACCTATTTCTACCCGGGCGACAAGATTGCCGGCGCCCCCACGCCTGATACCACCGAAGCCTATATCAGCGGCAGCTGGGAGTTCCTGACCCTGAAGTACAGCCACACGCTTTCCAAATATTTCGTGGCATGGGCAGGGGCGGGCGGCGAGAAAACCCGGGGCAGTAACTATCTTGAGCTGAATGCCGAACACGATCTCGGCGACGGCTGGGGCATTGCAGGCCACATCGGCCGCCAGAAGGTCAAGAAGTACAGCGCCGCCGACTACACCGACTGGAATATCGGCGTGAGCAAGGATGTTGGCTTCGGCACCGTTTCGCTGACCTATAGCGACACCAATGCCAAAGACAGCGAATACACCTGGGGAGCCAACGGCGACGAGAAAGTCGCGGACGGCCGCGTGTTCCTGGCTTTCTCGAAGGAATTCTAACCAGGCTTGTGCTTGATCCCTTCCCGGTAGCCGGGAAGGGGGTGAGGCTGAAAAGCCACCAATTAAACAGGAGATGGTTATGAAATTCGTAACGGCAATCATCAAGCCGTTCAAGCTGGACGAAGTGCGCGAGGCCTTGTCGGCCATCGGCGTCACCGGCTTGACGGTCACGGAAGTGAAGGGGTTTGGGCGGCAGAAGGGTCACACCGAGCTGTATCGCGGCGCGGAATATGTGGTCGATTTCCTGCCCAAAGTGAAGATTGAGCTGGCTATCAAGGCCGAGTTGCTGGAGCGCGTGATCGAGGCGATCGAGAAAGCGGCCAACACCGGCAAGATCGGCGACGGCAAGATTTTTGTCACCAGTCTGGAACAGGTCGTGCGCATCCGCACGGGCGAATCCGGCCCCGACGCCCTGTGAGGAGCATGAACATGAAAAAACTATTTGCTTCGTTGGGCCTGATGGCCTTCCTGCTCGCGCCTGGCATGGGCTGGGCGCAAGAGGCGGTTGAGCCTGTGATGGACGCGGTATCCGAAGTGGCCGAAGCCGTGGCCGATGCCGCGCCGGCTGAAGAAGCCGCGGCACCGGTTCCGGACAAGGGCGACACCGCCTGGATGATGCTCTCCACCCTGCTGGTCATCCTGATGATCATCCCGGGCGTGGCACTGTTTTACGGCGGCCTGGTGCGCGCCAAGAACATGCTGTCGGTGCTGACCCAGGTGATGGCCATCTTCTGCCTGATCTCGATCCTGTGGGCGGTGTACGGCTACTCGCTGGCGTTCGGCGACGGCGGCAGCCTCAACTGGATGATCGGCGACCTGTCGAAGATGTTCCTCGCCGGCATCACCGCCGACAGCACGGCGGCGACCTTCACCGATGGCGTGGTGATTCCGGAACTGGTGTTTGTCGCCTTCCAGCTGACCTTTGCCGCCATTACCGTGGCGCTGATCGTCGGCGGCCTCGCCGAGCGGGTGAAGTTCTCCGCCCTGATGGTGTTCGGCGCGCTGTGGTTCACCTTCTCCTACCTGCCGATCACGCACATGGTGTGGGCCACCGGCGGCTACCTGTTCGAAGCGGGCGACCTCGACTTCGCGGGCGGCACCGTGGTGCACATCAACGCCGGTATCGCCGCGCTGGTTGGCGCCATCGTGCTGGGCAAGCGCCTCGGCTACGGCCGCGACGCGATGCCGCCGCACAGCCTGCCGATGACCATGATCGGCGCCTCGCTGCTGTGGGTGGGCTGGTTCGGCTTCAACGCCGGCTCCAACCTCGAAGCGACCGGTGGTGCGGGCCTGGCCTTCATCAACACCATCCTGGCGACGGCGGCTGCGGGCATGGCCTGGATGCTCACTGAGTGGATGCTGCGCGGTAAGCCTTCGATGCTGGGTCTGGCATCCGGCGTCGTGGCAGGTCTGGTGGCGGTCACCCCGGCGGCCGGTCTGGTCGGCCCGATGGGTGCGATCGTCCTCGGCGCGATTGCCGGCGTGGTCTGCCTGTGGGGCGTCACCGGTCTGAAGAAGATGCTGGGCTACGACGACTCGCTCGACGTGTTCGGCATCCATGGCATCGGCGGCATCATCGGCGCCATCGGCACCGGCATCTTCGTCTCGCCCGCTCTGGGTGGCGTCGGTGTGGACGACTACTCGATGGCCGGCCAGGTCGTGACGCAGGCCACCGGCGTGCTCATCACCATCGTCTGGTCGGGCGTGGTCAGCCTGGTGGCATTCAAGCTGATCGACATGACCATGGGTCTGCGCGTCACCGAAGAACAGGAACGCGAAGGTCTCGACACCGCCAGCCACGGCGAGCGGGCCTACAACCTCTAACCAACCTTTCTCCGAGGGAAGCTGGGGCGCTCTGCAGGGCGCCCCTTTTTTATTTCAGCGCTGCGGGAAGATGCCGTCCTGTCTGGCGACTCGCCCTTCTGGACATTCGCTTCGCAACGCTTTGCTGGGTGCGGTTTAATAAATGCGTCATCGTCTCTTCATGAGCATGACATGTTGCGCGGCCATTCTCCTTACTCCCAAAACAACACCGTAAGGAGCTCCGCCAATGTTTAACCCCAAGCAACTGGTCATTGCGATTGCCGCAACTGCCTGCACCATTCCCGCGCTGACCTACGCCGCCAACGTGACTTCCAAGAGCGACATGCAAATCTATGGCCGTGCCCATCTCTCGGTAGACAGCCTGGACAATGGCAGCAACTACAACGAGATCAATTTTTCAAGCAACTCCTCACGGCTTGGCTTCAAGGGCAAGAACGATTTTGGTTCGGTGATCGGTTTCTTCCAGATCGAGCAGGAAATCAACATCAGCGAAAGCGGCGGCGACTTCGCCACGCGCGATACCTTTGCCGGAGTGCGCGGTGGATTCGGCATGGTGCGCATGGGTAAATTCGATTCCCCGTTCAAGGCGGCCCGCGATCCCGCCAACCTGTTCGGCGATCAGGTTGGCGACATGCGCAATCTGACCCGCGTGGGTGACGCCCGTTTCGATGAGCGGCTGCCCAACGTGATTCACTATCAGACCCCGAAATTCGGCGACCTGCAGGCCAACCTGGCCTATTCGCTGCATGAAGGAAACGCGGCCACCGACAATGCAAATGAACGGGCCGTCAGCACTTCGCTGACCTATGCCGCCGGTGCGCTGGATGTGGCCGTCGCTTACGAGCATTTTGAAGAAGACCGTGCCAAGGGCGAACGGGATGCCGTGCGCCTCGCCGCCGGCGTCAAGGTGATGGATGGCCTGAAGCTGGTTGGCTTCTATCAGACGGCTGATCATGACAACGACGCTCACGACAGCGACGTTTACGGCTTTGGCGCCGATTTCGCGCTGGTGCCGAAAAAGACCTATCTGCGCGCGCACTACCTGATCCGTAATGCGGATGCGGTCGACAGCGATTCCAGCCTGGCCGCCATCGGCGTCGAGCATCGCATCGATAGCGCGCTGCGTTTCTATGTCAACGTTGCACAGGTCAGTAATGACGACAATGCACGTCTGACCCCCTGGGGGCAGGCTCGTACCGCTACGCCTTCCGGTGCTTTGGGCGAATCCGCCCGCGGTATCTCGTTGGGCATACGCTACGACTTCTAGGCCGTCACGCAATCACACCCGCAGGGTGTGACGAACTTTGGTTATTCGTCTCCAAGGGAAGGAGGGCGCTCTGCAGAGCGCCCTTTTTTATTGCGGCATGCTGGCGAACAGTCGACGCCTGCCCCGTTGTTTGGCTGCCGGTGGATGCCGTGCCCGGACGCGGGTGCGAAGCGATGCGGCAATCCGGCGGCCTTTGATCGAGCGGGTCGCCGGATTGTTTTGTGAAATTCAGCCTGCCGGGTGCACGCAATGACACCCTTCCGAATAAGTCAGATGTTCCCCAAGCGCCAATGGAGCATGCCTGAGCCTGGTCCTTACGCCAAAACAGTGCGTGCGCGCACTAAAAGAAAGCCCGCTTCGCGTCGGAATGATGGCGGTGAAAAGTTAATTAACGCTTTATATTCATGATGATAAATGCATCCATTGCTGTGGCACGGGTGTTGCTTATTGCTGGTTGAATATTACGAATATTCATTCCAGTAATACCTGACACCAAGGAGCCCACCATGAATGTGAAGCACATCAGTAGTGCATTGAAAACGCTGTTCACCCGGCTGGTGATTCCCGCCGCTGCAGCCCTGTCTTTTTCGGCCCAGGCTGCTCAACCCCTCAAGATCGGCTACAGCGATTGGCCCGGCTGGGTTGCCTGGCAGGTCGCCATCGACAAGGGATGGTTCAAGGAAGCCGGTGTGCCGGTGACTTTCGAGTGGTTCGATTACTCGGCATCGATGGATGCCTTCTCCGCCGGCAAGATCGACGCCGTCACCATGACCAACGGCGACGCCCTGGTGACCGGTGCGGCAGGCGGCAAGAGCGTCATGGTCCTGCTCACCGACTACTCCAACGGCAACGACATGATCATCGGCAGGCCCGGTGTTCGCTCCATCAAAGACCTGAAAGGCAAGAAGGTGGCGGTGGAAATGGGCTTCGTGGAGCACCTGCTGCTGCTCAATGGCCTGAAAAAAGCGGGTATGAAGGAGTCTGATATCACCCTGGTGAACGCCAAGACCAATGAGATGCCGCAAATGCTGGCCTCTGGCGACGTTGCCGCGGTCGGTGCCTGGCAGCCCATCGCCGGCCAGACCATGAAGTCCGTGCCGGGCGCCAAGCCCATCTACACGTCCGCCGACGAGCCCGGCCTGATCTACGACGTGCTCGCTGTCAGCCCGGTGAGCGCCAAGCAGCGCCGCGCCGACTGGGTCAAGGTCGTGAAGGTGTGGGACCGCGTGGTGAAGTACATCAACGATCCCAAGACCCAGCCCGATGCCGTGAAGATCATGGCGGCCCGCGTCGGTGTTTCCCCCGAGACCTACCTGCCGCTGCTGAAAGGCACCAAGCTCCTGAGCCTGGACGAGGCGAAGAAGATCTACGTCAAGGGCGATGGCTTCAAGACGCTTTACGGCTCTTCAAAAATCGCGGATGACTTCAACGTCGCCAACGACGTCTACAAGAAGGCCGAGGACGTGAACAGCTACCTCGATTCGTCCTTCACCTTCGCCAAGTAATCTAAGCGAACCACGGAGCGGAAATGAGTCTGGTCGTTCATCTGACAGCTACCGACAGCGAGACGCGCACGCGTACGCTGCTGGGAATCGGCTCATTCCTGTTGCCGTTGCTGGTCTGGTGCCTGGTGAGCTATGTACCGTTCATATGGCATCCCAAGGTCGAGGTCACCGCGCCCGGTGGCGTCGACTACTTCCAGGCCGGCATGCTGGTGGACAAGTCGCAGTTTGAAGACGAAACCGCTTACGCACGCGATCAGCACCTGGCCCTGCCGGCCGGCAAGCCGGCCAACCCTATTTATCTGCCGGCGCCGCACGAAGTGGCGCAGGCGTTCTACACCGGCTTCACCAGGCAACCGGTGCAAAAGGATGCGCCCTGGCTGCACGAAAGCCTGTGGCACAGCATCCAGATCATCTTCTGGGGATTCCTGATTTCCTCGGTCATTGGTGTGCCTCTGGGCATCCTGGCCGGGACCTATACAACTTTCGCCCGTCTGAGCGAGCCCTTCATCGAATACTTCCGCTACCTGCCGGCGCCGGCCTTTGGCGCCCTGGCGGTGGCCATCCTGGGCATCTACGATGGGCCCAAGATCGCGATCATTGTCATCGGCACCCTGTTCCAGCAGGTGCTGATCATCGCGAACACCACCCGCAAGCTGGAGGCCACCATCATCGAGGCGGCCCGCACCCTGGGTACGCGCAGCGTGAAGCTGCTGACCAAGGTGGTGGTGCCCGGCATCCTGCCCGACCTCTATCGCGATCAGCGCATCCTGCTGGGCTGGGCCTGGACCTACCTGATCGTCGCCGAGCTGATCGGCACCAGTTCCGGCATCACCTTCTATATCACCCAGCAGGCCCGCTACCAGC
>DILD01000038.1:0-129 GCA_002424845.1 Thiobacillus denitrificans
TGCTGCCCTGGCTGATCGACCTGATCGTCTGGTTGCGTGAACTGCTGGAACTGGAAGCCGCACCGGCGGTGACGCTGGCGTTGTTCCACACCACGTTCAACATCCTCGGGGTGGTGCTGATGTGGCCGC
>DILD01000038.1:269-39752 GCA_002424845.1 Thiobacillus denitrificans
GGCGCGCGCCGGGTGTGGACGATCCAGCAGGCGGCCGCACCGGCGTCGCTGCCGGAACAGGCGGTGGTGGCGCAGCTGAATGAAGCCATTGCCCGCTTCATTGCGCAGCTGCACCGGGTCAGCATGGCGGCCGAGAGCGNNGCCTGCCCGAGGTGCTGCGCGCGGCGCGTTATTACGATGCGGTGGTTGAGTTGGCGACAGAATTGACGGCGATGCCCTACCCCGGAACGCTTGGCACGCCGGCGTTGCGTGAGCACATCATGATTTTTCTGGAACAGACGGAGGCGTTGCTGAGTGTGGACCCTGTCGAAGGCAAGGTCGAGCCGGATGCGTGCCAGGCCGATATGCAGCGCCGCTATCGCGCACTCAAGGCGGATTTGCTGGCCGAGGGTGCACGTGGCGATTTCGATATTCACGATATGGAACTGTGCTTGCGTCGCCTGAGCCGGATGCGCAGGCTGGCCGAGCAGGCATTGAAGGCGGCTGTTACGCTACGAAAATTAAACCTTTCAACTGGTCAGACTGTCTTACAAGGCGATGCATCCGTTCCCCACTCCGCTGTCTGAGACAGTTTAATCAGGTAAATATGTTGCCCGAGCGTTTTCGTCGTTTTCTCCCCGCCCCCCACACCTTGCGTGACCATCCCGCGCTGCGCTGGATGGGGCCGATGTTGCATCAACCCAGGCTGTGGCATGTCAACCGTCGCGGCATTGCCATGGGCTTGGCCATTGGTGTTTTTTTCGGCCTGCTGATTCCGGTCGCACAGATTTTTTTTGCGGCGGTAGCCGCACTTTTGCTGCGCGCCAACATCCCGGCAGCTGTCGGCAGTACGCTGATCACCAATCCCATCACCTTCGCGCCGGTGTATTACGCGGCCTATCACCTCGGTGCCTGGATAATGGAATATGCCAACATGCCGCTGGCTGAGGTCGACCTCGATCGTGTCGCGGCCAAAACGGCGACAGGCCTGGCGCTCTGGATGGACCGCCTGTATACGGTGGGAGCACCGTTGGCGTTGGGTTTGCTGATACTGGCAGTGAGCTTTTCGCTGGTGATTTATTTGGCAGTGCACTGGACTTGGCGCTTGCGCATCGTGCGCGCCTGGCAGCGCCGCAAAGCGCGGCGGCGCGGGCGTTGAGCGCCGTCATGGCAGCGTGTGGACTCGGCGTTCAGCGAGCGGTTCTTGCGCGCCCCGAATATCGATGTCTCCTGTTCTCGACCTGATCGAGCAGCTTGCTGGCAGTGGGGGGCTGAATCGATGACGCTTGCCCGGGTTCAGAACCTTTCGTTCCGGGGAAACTGGCGCAGGGCGGCTTTCGCTGCATGGGCGTTCCCAATCAAGAGGCGGTCACCCGATACGTAAAATGGCGAATTGTGGCAGGAAATTCAGTGTCCCGTCTCCATTACGTGCGTCCACAGCGCCTTGACGACTTGCCGGATGTTTTCAGCGGCAGCGGCGGGTACGCGGGCATATTCCGCTCCGCTGAGCTTGGCCGCATGCTGTTGGCGCCGTAGTTCACGGTAGGCATCGGCAGCCGCTTGCGCAAGTTTCGCGGGGATCAGACCGGCCGCTCCCGCGCGCACCAACAGGGCGATATTGCCTACGTTGTCGGCGAGTTCGGGGTGCGCGTGGCAATGGCGCAGCACCAGATACTGCACGCTGAATTCGACGTCGACGATGCCGCCGCTGTCATGCTTGAGATCGAACAGATCGGTGTCATTGACGTGGCCGGCATGCATTTTTTCGCGCATCGCCAGCACGTCCTCGCGTAGCTTGCTCACATCGCGCGGAATGCGCAGCACTTCGCGGCGCAAGGCCTCGAAGGTTTCTCCAATGGCCGCATCGCCGCACACGAAACGTGCACGTGTCAGCGCTTGATGCTCCCACAGCCAGGCGTGATGCAACTGGTAGTCGCGGAAGGCTTCGGTCGAGCTCACCAGCAGGCCGGAGGCACCGTCCGGGCGCAGGCGCAGGTCGGTCTCGTAGAGCATGCCGGCCGAGGTGAGGGTGCCGAGCCAGGTATTGATACGCTGTGCCAGCCGCGAGTAGGTTTCCTGCGCGCGTTCGTCGTCATCGTTGTAGAGAAACACCAGATCGAGATCGGAGGCGTAGCCGAGTTCCTTGCCGCCGAGCTTGCCGTAGCCGATGACGGCGAAACGCGGGGTGTCGCGGTGCCGTGTCTTCAGACCGGCCCAGCAGCGCGCAAGGGTTTCATTCAGCAGGGTGTCGGCGAGATAGGACAGATGGTCGGACAGCGCTTCGAGTGTCAGCCGGCCCGCCACGTCCTGCGCCAGGAGACGTAGCGTCTGCACCCGCTTGAAGCGGCGCAGTGCGTCCATCTGTGCTTCGGTGTCGCCGGGGTGGGCATCGAGCTCATCGTGCAACTGGGCGGCGAGCTGGGCCCAGTCGGGCACGCTCAACAGGGACTGCGGCGCGATCAGCTCGTCCAGTAATTGCGGCTGCTGCGTGATGATCTGCGCCGCCCACGGGCTCGCCGCCAGCAGGCGCACCAGTTGCCGCAGCGCCGCCGGGTATTCGGCCAGCAGGGCGAGATAGGTGGAGCGGCGCGAGATCGATTGAATCAAGGCAGCAAAGCGCTCCAGCGTCACCGCCGGATCGGGCTGGCTACCGATGACTTCAAGTGCGGGCGGCAGCAGGGCGTTGAGGCGAAGTTGCGTCGATTCGGGGAGCCGCGCCGCGTGCTGGCGCAGCGCCTCGAGTATCGCCAGCACCCGGGGCGGATCGTCGTAGCCGGCGTTTTCCAGCAGCACCCGGGTGGTGTCGGCGTCGGCCGTGCCGCAGCACACCGCGGTGAGCGGGTGACTGTCCTGATCGGTTTGCGGCGCGGCGAATACCTGCTCGAAATGGCGGGCGACCTTGTTGCGATGACGGTCGAGTGCGGCGAGCAGTGCGGCATGGTCGGCAAAACCCATCGCCTCGGCGAGCATCGCCTGCGATTCGGCATCGTCCGGCAGCAGCTGGGTCTGCGCGTCGTCCAGGTACTGGATGCGGTGTTCCAGCCGGCGCAGGAAATCGTAGGCGGCGGCGAGTTCCTGTTGCGCATCCGCCGTCATCAGCCCGTTTTTTACCAGTTCGTTCAGCACTGTCAGCGTCGGGCGCTGCTGCAGCGCGGCGATCTGGCCGCCGCGGATGAGCTGGAACACCTGCGCGGTGAATTCGATTTCGCGGATGCCGCCCGGACCCAGCTTCACGTTGTGCGCCATCTCGCGGCGTGCGACTTCGCGACGGATCTGCACGTGCAGGTCGCGGATGGCGGCGAAGGCGCCGAAATCGAGGTATTTGCGGAAGATGAAGGGCCGCACGACCTGCATCAGTTCGTCGTGGCGGTTGCCGGTGAGCGGACGTGCCTTGATCCAGGCGTAGCGCTCCCACGGCCGGCCTTGCGCCACCAGATAGTCCTCCAGCATGGCGTAGCCCATGACGAACGGGCCGGAGTCGCCCCAGGGCCGCAGGCGCAGGTCGACGCGGAATACGTAGCCGTCGGCGGTGGCCTCGCCCAGCGCGGCGGTCAGCTTGCGCCCGAGGCGGATGAAGAATTCGTGGTTGCTGAGCGGGCGGATGGACGCGGCGGTGTCGTCCGCCGCGGTGTCGCCCTCATCCGGGTACAGGTAGATCAGGTCGATATCGGACGACACGTTGAGCTCGCCGCCGCCGAGCTTGCCCATGGCCACGACGACCATCCGCTGCGGCTGGCCCGACTCGTCGCGCGGCTCGCCATGGCGCGCGGCGAGCTCGGCGTGGTGGAAATCGAGCGCGGTGGCGATGCAGACCTCGGCGAGGTGGCTCCAGGTAGCCGTCACCTCGGCCAGATCGGCGCTGCCCGCCAGGTCGCGCGCGGTGGCGGTCAGCCATACACGCTGGCGCAATTGCCGCAATCGTTGATGCAGCGCGGCCTCATCGGCACAGGGCGGCTCGGCCAGAAAGGAGCGCATCGTTTCGCGGGTAAAGGCCCCATCAAGCTGTCCGGCGACGGATTGGGCCAGATGCGGTTGCGCTGTCAGCAGGCGCTGGCCGAATCGGGAGCAATGGGCCACACGGTCGAATTCAGGAATGCGCATGGGATGGATTAGAATTTGAAGTTATCAAACACTCTATCAGTGGAGAGACTGTATGGCAGCCATCGAGTCGATTCTGACCGAAACTCGTGTATTTCCGCCTGCGGACGCGTTCGTCAAACAGGCGAATGTCTCTGGCATGCCGGGGTATGAGGCCCTGTGCCGAAAGGCCGAAACTGATTATGAGGGGTTCTGGGCGGATCTCGCGCGCCAGACCATCGACTGGAAAACGCCGTTCACCCGTACCCTCGACGAATCGGCCGCGCCGTTCTACAAGTGGTTCGACGACGGCGAGCTCAATGTGTCGTACAACTGCCTGGATCGTCATCTGGCCACCCGGGGCGACAAGACCGCGCTGATTTTCGAGGCCGACGACGGTACGGTGACCAAGGTCACCTACAAGCAGCTTCATGCGCGGGTGTGCCAGTTTGCCAATGGCCTGAAATCGCTCGGCGTCGAGCAGGGCGACCGCGTCATCATCTACATGCCGATGAGCATCGAGGCGGTGGTGGCGATGCAGGCGTGCGCCCGTATCGGCGCCATCCATTCGGTGGTGTTCGGCGGCTTTTCGGCGAAGAGTCTGTTCGAACGCATCGAGGATGCCAAGGCCAAGCTGATCGTCACCGCGGACGAATCGATGCGCGGCGGCAAAGCGGTGCCGCTGAAGCGCGCGGTCGACGAGGCGCTGGCGATGGGCGATACCTCCTGCGTCGAGCGCGTGGTGGTGTATCGCCGTTCCGGCGGGACGGTGAACTGGGGCGCGCGCGACCTGTGGTGGCATGAGCTTACCCAGACTCAGGCCGAGAGCTGCGAGCCGGTGTGGGTTTCCGCCGAGCATCCACTGTTCATCCTCTATACCTCGGGCTCCACCGGCAAGCCCAAAGGCGTGCAGCATTCCACCGGCGGCTATCTGCTGGGGGCCATCCTCTCCATGCAATGGGTGTTCGATGCCAAGCCGGACAGCGATGTCTACTGGTGCACTGCCGATGTCGGCTGGATCACCGGCCACACCTACGTCGCCTACGGACCGCTGGCGCTGGGCATGACCGAAGTGATTTTCGAGGGTATTCCCACTTACCCGCATCCCGGGCGCTTCTGGGAGACCATCGCCAAGCACAAGGTCACTACTTTCTATACCGCACCGACCGCGATCCGCAGCCTGATCAAGCTCGGCTCCGAACTGCCGGCGCAATACGACCTGTCTTCGCTGCGCCTCCTGGGCACGGTGGGCGAGCCGATCAACCCGGAAGCCTGGATGTGGTATCACCAGGTCGTCGGCAAGGAGCGCTGCCCCATCGTCGACACCTGGTGGCAGACCGAAACCGGCGCCAACATGATTTCGCCGCTGCCCGGCGCGGTGCCGACCAAGCCGGGGTCCTGTACGCTGCCGCTGCCCGGCATCATGGCGGCGATCACCGACGAACACGGCCACCCGGTGGAAAAAGGACAGGGCGGCTATCTGGTGATCCAGCGCCCCTTCCCGTCGCAGCTGCGCACGTTGTGGGGCGACCCCGACCGCTTCATCAAGACCTATTTCCCCGAGGAACTCGGCGGCAAGACCTATCTCGCCGGCGATTCGGCACACCGCGACGACAACGGCTATTTCTGGATCATGGGGCGCATCGACGATGTGCTCAACGTGTCCGGACACCGTCTGGGCACCATGGAGATCGAGTCCGCGCTGGTGTCCAACCCACGCGTCGCCGAGGCGGCCGTGGTGGGACGCCCGCACGACATCAAGGGCGAGGCCGTGGTGGCCTACGTGGTGCTGAAAGGTGTCCGTCCCGTTGGCGAAGAAGCACGCAAGATCGTGGCTGAGCTGCGCGATTGGGTGGGCAAGGAAATCGGCCCGATCGCGAAGCCCGACGAAATCCGTTTCGGCGACAACCTGCCCAAGACCCGTTCGGGCAAGATCATGCGCCGCCTCCTGCGCGCCATCGCCAAGGGGGAAGAAATCACACAGGACGTCTCCACGCTGGAGAATCCGGCCATTCTGGATCAGTTGAAGGAAGCCGTGAAATAGGCCGGGGCCGTTTCGGGGTGCGGGATCGCCCCGGATATCCTGGCCGGCTCAGGATTAATTGCTACAGTTCATACATCAGACTTACCCACGAAAGGAAAGCCATGTCCCATTACCACGCCGTCGTCTGGCTCGATCATAACGAAGCCCGCGTCATGCACATTGCCCCGGATGACGTCGAGAAATCGATCGTTCATCCGGCTCATCCCGCGCGCCACCTGCAGCGCAAGCGGGGTTCTGTCAGCGGCAGTCGCCAGCCCGAAGACCAGCACTACTATCATGAGATCGTGGAGGCGCTGAGCGGTGCCTCGGAAGTCCTCATTGTCGGCCCTGGGCATGCCAAGCTCGAACTGATCAAGCACATCCACGCGCACGACCACGAAGTCGTCAGCAAAGTGGTTGGCGTGGAAACCGTCGATCACCCTGGCGATGGCCAGCTGGTTGCCTACGCGCGCAAGTATTTTGTGGCGAAAGACAGGATGCTGTCGCAGTAATCACGGATTGCATTCGGTATCCCGGTGCCTCTGAACGGGGTCCGGAAAACCCTGTCTCCGGAAGATGCGAGGTTCGCAGTCGATTCAAAGCGCCCCACGGGGCGCTTTTTTACGTTCGGTTTTCCGGGCGAGCGAGCGCAGTGGTGGTGTTCACCAGTTCCAGCACCAGCGTATGCAGGCGAGCCGGCGATTTCAATGCGCCGTTTTCTTCATCGAAGGCCTTGTCTGCGTGTGGTAGCGAGAACTGGCCGGGTAATACCAGTACGCCGAGCGTATTCAGAACTTGCCGCAGGTGCGGCAGCATGCGCATGCCACCAAACATCCCGGGTGAGGCTGCGAGAATGGCCGCGACCTTGTTCTGGTAGGGCACAAGTCCTGATTCGCCCTGCCATTCCCGCGATACCCAGTCGAGGGTGTTTTTCAGCAGCGGCGGGATCGAGCTGTTGTATTCCGGGCTGGCGATCAGGAACGCATCGTGTTCCTTGAACAGGGCCTTCAGACGTAGCGCGTTGTCGGGCAGGCCGTCGCGATCTTCAAGGTCGCCATCGTAGAGCGGTAGCGGGTAGTCCGCCAGGTCGATCAGGGTGACGTCTCCACCGGCAGCACGGGCAGCGTCCACTGCACGCTGAATGAGTTTGCGGTTCCATGAATCGCGGCGAATGCTGCCGGAGAAGGCGAGAATCCTGGGCATGGGCTGTCCTTGCATCGTAAAGTGCCTCATTGTATCGGGGCTTGGCCGTGAGCTTGACCCGCATGAGAAAAGGGTGGGGCGTGCATTCGTGACGGGCGTGGTTTATGGCGAGTAAAACCGGCACAATCAAGCTTATGTACACGAATCGATCAAAAGCGTTATTGGCTTGCTCCGATGTGTTTGCGTGAGGAGGGGCGGATGACCCATGAGAAAACGACGTTGGCAAGGATGCGGCTCGATAAGTGGCTTTGGGCTGCGCGCTTTTTTAAAACCCGCAGCCTTGCCATGCAGGCGGTCGAACATGGCCGGGTGAAGTTGAGCGGCGTGCGCGTCAAACCGGCACATGATGTGAAACCCGGTGATCGCCTGGAAGTGCATGTTGGTGAATTTGAATGGACGCTGGTGGTGCGCGCCCTGGCGATGCAGCGCGGTCCGGCCCCTTTTGCACACATGCTGTACGAAGAAGAGGCCGCCAGCCACGCCCGGCGCCAGCAGCAGGTGCTGGACAACAAGTCGGCAACCAATCCGGCAGCGGCGATCAAAGGGCGGCCGACCAAGCGGGACCGGCGGCAGATTCACCGCTTTACCGGAGAGTGAAACGCGCCGACTCAGCCCGCATTTATCCCGAAATGTGCCGGCAAACACATAGAATCGGCGTTTCTGGACGCCGCAACCGATGACTGTCTCCCCTGCCTTGCTGTCATTTTTCCGCCGTGCCGCACGTTGGCTGGCGGGCTTTGCTGCGCTCGCCACTTTGGGCTTTGCGACGGCTGCGGGGCTGATGTATTTCTGGGTGCTGCCGAATATCGCCGATCACCGTGACTCGGTGGCCAGCCTGATGTCGCGCGCACTGGGGCAGCGGGTCACACTGGAAGCGGTGTCGGGCGTATGGCAGCAGGCGCGCCCGGAGTTCCGTCTGCAGGGCGTGCGTTTGTATGACCATCAGGGACAGCCTGCACTCTATCTGCCTGAACTCGAAGCGAGATTTGCCTGGCGTTCGCTGCTGTTCATGGAGCCGCGCTTCAGCCACATCGAGTTGCGGCGACTCAGCCTCGGGGTGCGGCGCGCGCGCGATGGTCATATCTATGTCGGCGGCATTCCGGTCAACCCGGCCGATCCCGATAGTGGATTTGCCGACTGGTTGCTGAGACAGGGGCGGGTTCATGTGGGGGAGGCAACGCTGAGCTGGCTGGACGAGGTTCGCGATGCGCCGCCGCTGGTTCTGCAGGACGTCGATTTCACGCTGGACAATACGCGAAGCACGCGCCGCCTGACGCTTCATGCGGTCCCCCCGGCAAGCCTGGCGCCCCCGGTGACGATCGAAGCCGAATTGAAGGGCCGCGATATGGATGACATCGAGACTTGGACCGGGAGTGTCGAAACGAGCGTTGACAGGGTGTCGTTTCCGCATCTGGCCACCTGGATGGGGGTTCCCTTTCAACCCCGGCAGGGCTGGGGGGCCCTGAGAGTGAAACTCGGACTGGCACGCGGCACGATTGGCAGCGTGTCCGTGGATATGGACCTGCGTGAGATCGAGACGGTATTGGGAGATGACCTGCCTGCGTTAAAGCTGGCGCAAGTACGCGGCCAGGCCATGTGGCGGCAGGGGCCTGGCGGTCAGCGCGTGGCGTTCGAGAATCTGCGTGTGGCGAGACAGGGCGGCACGCTCGGTGCGCCGTTCAATGTGGGGCTGGCTTGGAATGAGTCGTCGCGGGAAATTACGGCACAGTCAGTCAGTCTGGGCGGCTGGCAATCGATGTTGCCGAGCCTGCCGATGGATGAGGCTTTGCGTGAGCGCCTCAATGCCCTGCAGCCGCAAGGGCGTCTGGATACGTTGCGCTTCGGCTGGCTGGGCGCGCAGCCCGGGCTTGATAACTTCAGCGTTGAGGCCCGGTTCAGCGGCCTCGGGGTGAAAGTGATTGGCGATCAGCCTGGCGTGCTCAATCTGAGCGGCCGTGTCGAAGGAAATGCCCAGGCCGGTGAGTTCGAAATTGATTCCACACAGATGGTCGTCAGCTTCCCCCGTATTTTTCGCGAGCCTTCATTCGGTTTCGACCGTTTTCTTGCGCGGGGAAGCTGGAAAAAATCGCAGCGCGGGCAGCGCCTGACGCTGAATGAAAGTGCCTTCGCCAACCGGGATCTGGCGGGCAGTGCCAAAGGTCAGTACGAGTTGATCGCCGGCCAGCCTGGCGTCATCGATCTGTCGGCGCACCTCGAGCGCGCCATGGGCACTGCCGTGCATCGCTATTTCCCCGGAAGGGTTGGCGATCAAACGGTCGGCTGGATTCGTGACGGCGTGGTGGCGGGGTATTCGGACAATGTGCGGTTGCGTCTGAAAGGCGACCTGCGACACTTTCCGTTCGACCGGGGCGATGGGGTGTTTCGTGTCGAGGCGAAGGTCAAGGATGCCGTGATTGATTATGTGTCAGGCTGGCCGCGTATCGAGGGCATTCAGGGCGACGTGCTCTTCGAGGGGAAGCGGATGGAAGTGACCGCCAGACAGGCGCGGATTTATGGGACCAATCTGGTGTCCGTGAAGGCGATTATTCCGGATCTGCTGCATCACGAAGAGTTGCTGGAAATTGATGGGCAGGCGAATGGGCCGATTCAGGATTTCATTCGTTTCGCGAATTCCAGCCCGGTGGGCGAGCGGCTGCGTGGGTTTACCGACACGCTGGACGGAAGCGGCTCGATGCGCCTCGCGCTGAACATGACGGTACCGTTGCGCCATAGCCATGACACTACGCTGACAGGCAGACTGTCGTTTGTAAACGATAGCCTGTTCCCGTCGGGCCTGCCCCGCCTTGATCAGGTTGAGGGCGACATCGATTTCACGCAGGACAGCTTGAGCGTAAAAGGGATCACTGCGCAGTTTCTCGGCGGGGCGCTTCGAATCAGTAGCGTAACGGATAACGGCAAGGTCCAGATACAGGCACAGGGAAACGCCACTGCCGCTGGCATGGCGTCCTGGCTCGGGCCGGCATGGGGCCAACGCTTGGCGGGACAGACGGCATGGCGCGGCCAGCTCGATCTGGAGCCGGCGGGTGAGCGTATTCGCATCGAGTCCACTCTGGTCGGGCTGGACGCCAGGCTGCCTCTCCCGCTGGTCAAGACGGCCCCGCAGCCGCTGCCGCTTCTGTTGACAAGCTGGCCGCAGGGCAATGGCCGTTTGCATGAGATTCGTTTGGGCAACACGGTGGGCGCTATCTGGCACAGCGCCCAGGAAGCCGGGCTTTCACGTGGCGAAATACGCTTTGGTGGACCGGCGGTGATGCCGGAACTGCCCGGCTTGCGTCTTGCGGGCAAGGGGCGTGCGATCGACATTACGGGCTGGATGGCGCTGCTACCCGAGGGCAAGGGGGGGGATGAGCTGAAACTTTCCTCGATCGATTTGAATTTTGATGCATTCGACATGATGGGGCGCCGTTTTGAGGGGGTGCGTTTGCAGGCACGAAGCCGTAACGGTCTGTTGCGTGGCCAGGTTACCGGGCGCGAGGTGGACGGAGTGCTTACCTATCGCCCGGCAGGCACACCCGATTCCACGGGGACTTCAGCTCATAGTGCCGGGTCGGATTCCTTCAGGGCGCAGCCCGCGCGTGTTTCGGCCCAGTTCAAGCGGCTGACCATACCGGGACAGGCCCCTGCCGTGGGCGAGGCGGGTGGCATCAACATGGAGGCTGAAGATTTCCCGGTGCTGGATTTGACCGTGGAAGATTTCCGTCTGCAGGCGCGTCCCCTGGGTCGGCTGGCGGCCCTGGCACGAGGCTCGCCGCAAGGTTTGGTGATCGACAGTTTGCGATTGACGCATCCGGACAGCGTGTTCCACATGAGCGGGCTCTGGCGTGATGGGGCGCCTTCGGAAACCCGTGCCGAACTCGCGCTGGATGTGCTGGACGCGGGCAAGTTTCTGGGCCGTTTCGATTTCCCCGGTGCGTTGCGCGGTGGCGTGGTGGCGATTCAGGGGAACGCCACCTGGGTGGGGTCGCCCGCTGATTTTTCATTCGACACGCTGGCGGGACAGCTCTCGTTCACGGCTAAAAATGGGCAGTTTCTCAAGATCAATCCCGGCGCGGGCAAGCTGCTGGGGGTGTTGAGTCTGCAATCGCTGCCGCGCCGGTTAAGCTTCGATTTCCGTGATATCTTCAATCAAGGCTATGCCTTTGACGATGTCGGGGCCACGCTTCGTATCGCTCGGGGGGTAGTCTACAGCGATGATTTGAAAATGCGTGGTCCGGCCGCCAAGGTCGACATGTCAGGAATGGCCGACCTGAATCAGGAAACCGTGCAGTTACGGGTGAAGGTGATTCCGAAACTGTCCGAAAGCGTGGCGTTGGCCGGTGCCCTGATCGGCGGTCCGCTGGCGGGGGCCGGTGTGCTGGCTGCGCAAAAGCTGCTGCGCGATCCGTTCGAGGCATCCGTCAGCAAGGAATATATGGTAACCGGGGCCTGGTAGTCCCCTGATGTTGAGAAGCTGACAAAGGAAAAAATCGAGAACCCATCTGACGCTCAGGTGTCAGAACCTTGATCGTGGAGCCCAAAACATGACAACGAAAAAACCAGCAAGACCCAGCGTGGCACGCCCAAAGGGTGCACAAGTCAAGAAATCGGCACCGCAGGTGGGCACCGCCCGTGTGGCAGCAATCCAGATGGCGTCGGGTCCGAGTGTGGCATCCAATCTCGCCGAAGCCGAGCAGCTCATCGAACTTGCCGTGGAGGCCGGCGCGCGCCTGATCGTGTTGCCTGAGTTTTTCTGCATCATGGGTATGAAAGACGCCGACGTGGTGAAAGCGCGCGAGGCTGAAGGCCGGGGGCCGGTTCAGACATTTCTGTCGCGCATGGCAAAGAAACATCAGGTCTGGCTGATCGGCGGTTCGGTGCCGCTGGAGGCCAGCGTGGCGAACAAGGTGCGCAACAGCTGCCTGGTCTATGACGAGCGCGGCAAGCAGGTGGCGCGCTACGACAAGATTCACCTGTTCGGGCTTGACCTTGGAAATGAACGCTATCAGGAAGCCAAGCTGATCGAGCCCGGGGACAAGATTGTCGTGGTCAACAGTCCGTTCGGCCGTATCGGACTTTCGATTTGCTACGACCTGCGCTTCCCCGAGCTGTACCGTGCCATGCCCGATGTCGACATCATCGTGGTGCCTTCGGCTTTTACCGCCACGACCGGGCGCGCGCATTTTGAAACGCTGATCCGCGCGCGCGCGATCGAGAACCTGGCCTACGTGATCGCGCCGGCTCAAGGCGGTTACCATTTGGCCGGCCGCGAAACGCACGGCGACAGCATGATTGTCGACCCCTGGGGCGTCGTGCTCGACCGTCTGCCACGCGGCTCTGGGGTGGTGATTGCCAATATCAACCCGGCTTACCAGGCGAGCCTGCGCAAGAGCCTGCCCGCACTCAAGCATCGGTTCATCACGTGCCGGCAGATCAAGGCCGACGTTGTCGAGCACCACGCCACAGCCAAGCGCTTGTCCCCGAATGGGGGTGAGCCCATTGCCAAATAATTTTGAATCCAGCAGGACCAGGACCCAGCATGAACCCAACTGACGCATTCGTTCCTATTCAAACCGCCGAACAGTTGTTCCGTTCTGCCGAAGCCACGCTGTTGACGCCGAATGGGCTGGATGCCGACAAACTCGCACCGGTGTTCGGGCGCCTACTCACGCACGATGTCGACTACGCCGACCTGTACTTCCAGTATTCGCGTTCCGAAGGCTGGAGCCTGGAAGAAGGCCAGGTCAAATCCGGCAGCTTCAACATCGACCAGGGCGTTGGCGTGCGCGCGATCTCGGGCGAGAAAACCGCCTTCGCCTATTCCGACGACATCAGCCTCGACGCCTTGGGTGCTGCGGCCGACGCCACCCGCGCCATCGCGCGCGCCGGCCAGAACCGCAGCTTCGGGGTGGTGCAGCGCGGCGAAGGCCGCCTGCTCTATAACGCGGTCGATCCGCTGGTCTCGCTGGCCGACGCCGACAAGGTCGCGCTGCTGGAACGGCTGGAGAAGAAGGCGCGTGCCATGGACCCGCGCGTGATCCAGGTGATGGCCAGCCTCGCCTCCGAATACGAGGTCATTTTCATCGCGCGTTCCGACGGACACTTGGCCGCCGATGTGCGCCCGCTGGTGCGCCTCTCGCTGCAGGTCATCGCCGAGCAGGACGGCCGCCGCGAGCAGGGAAGCGGCGGCGGCGGCGGTCGCTTCGACTACAGCTATTTCACCGACGACATCCTGGAAAAATACGCGCGCCAGGCGGTGCATCAGGCCAGCGTCAACCTCGACGCCCGCCCCGCGCCCGCCGGTAGCATGACCGTCGTCCTCGGCTCCGGCTGGCCCGGGATTCTCTTGCACGAAGCGATCGGCCATGGACTGGAAGGCGACTTCAACCGCAAGGGCAGCTCGGCGTTCTCCGGCCGGATTGGTGAAAGAGTGGCGGCACCCGGTGTCACCGTGGTCGACGACGGCACCATCCCGCTGCGCCGCGGCTCCTTGAACGTCGACGACGAAGGCAACCCCACCCAGCGCACCGTGCTGATCGAAGACGGCATCCTCACTGGCTACATGCAGGACATGATGAACGCCCGCCTGATGGGTATGCCGATCACCGGCAACGCACGCCGCGAATCCTTCGCGCACCTCACCATGCCGCGCATGACCAACACCCTCATGCTCGGCGGCGACAAGGACCCCCACGAAATCATCGCCTCCGTGAAGAACGGCCTCTACGCCGTCAACTTCGGCGGCGGCCAGGTCGACATCACCAGCGGCAAATTCGTCTTCTCCGCCGCCGAGGCCTACATGATCGAAGACGGCAAGATCACCTACCCGGTCAAAGGCGCCACCCTCATCGGCAACGGCCCCGAAGTGCTGACCCGCGTTTCCATGATCGGCAACGACATGGAAATGGATTCGGGCGTGGGAACCTGCGGCAAGGAAGGACAGAGCGTGCCGGTCGGCGTGGGACAGCCGACGCTCAGAATCGACGGCTTGACGGTGGGCGGGACGGTGTAAGTCCGTCTTGCAAACATGCGGCGCAATGCCCGTTGGTTATTGCGCCCTACACGAGCTATTGTTCGTCAGGAGTCTGCCATGCTGATCATTAAGTTGTTATCCGGGGCCGCGCTACTCGGATCCATTGCGTGGGCAATTGCAGCGCCAGGCTATGAGCCAGTCATCGCCATAATCACGTCACTATCCGCATTGATCGTAGCCTTTGTCTCCGACAAGCGTCGAGAGGCAAGCGCACGTCAGCGGCAACTAATTTCTGGAAATGGCGTTGGCCTTCAGGCGGGTGGTGACATAAGCGTTGGAAATATCGGCAACTCACAAGAGCGAGGCTCCGATGTTAAATAAGGACCAAGCTCAACTAGTTGGAGATGGCGCCACTGCCGTTCAAGCAGCCGGAAACGTGAGCATCACCCAAGTCGGGTTGTCGTATTCAGAGGTTCGCGATGTCGCTCTGGATGTCTTCCGTTCAAACTTCTACCAATTAGCCGGTCCGGCCATGGAGACTGCGAGAGCGCGTGCAGAAGAAATTACTGAAAGCTTCCTAAAGAAGCTACAGGCTGACCATCCTGAAGGGTTTAGCAAAGGTCAGGACCCGGATTTTCAACACGCCCTGTTCACTGTGCAAAAGGAATACGCCAGAAACGGCGATAAGGAGCTTGGCGACTTATTGGTCGACCTTCTCGTTGATCGTAGCAAACAAGATCAACGAGATATTCTTCAAATCGTTTTGAACGAATCATTGAACACTGCACCAAAGCTTACCGACAGCCAGCTAGCAGTTTTGGCGATCGTCTTCCTATTCAGATATACGCAGAACCACGGAATTGGAAATCACGCTCAACTCGGCGCTTATTTTGACAAGAACGTCTCTCCGTTTGCTTCAAAAATAGTCAAAGGCGATTCGTCCTATCAACATCTGGAATTCACAGGATGTGGATCAATTCAGATGGGAGAAATCAGCTTAGAGCAATGTCTAGAGTCGCATTATCAAGGTCAATTTTTGAAGGGCTTTGACATAGAGGAGATTGCTAACCGAGGAATTAGCGTTGGGCATGACCAAAGATTTTTTATTCCATGCCTGAACGACACTACAAAATTCCAGGTTCGGGCAAACAATCGTGAGTCTCTCGAAAAGTATTTGGATGCGAACGGGCTGACACCGGATGACAAGTCCAAAATTCTTGGCCTATTCGAGCACAACAAGATGAGCCATGCCGAGATTAGAGATAAGTGCATTTCTATTCGGCCTTATATGGCAAATGTATTTGACGTTTGGTCTGACTCCCCAATGAAGTCGTTTACTTTAACCAGTGTCGGCATGGCCATTGGTCATGCCAATCTTAAGCGTCTCATTGGCGAGTTCGCTAGCCTCGCGATTTGGATCAACTAATGCATAACCAGGCAGTCCAAAAATAAATAGGGTCAGACACGATACTCATGAGTGAACTCGACATTCGCTGGCAACAACGCCTCGCCAATTACAGCAAGGCACTGGAACAACTCGGCAACGCGGTGGCCACGAGCCAGCAACGCCCGCTCTCCGATCTTGAAAAGCAGGGCTTGATTCAGGCGTTCGAATTCACCCACGAACTGGCGTGGAACGTGATGAAGGACTACTTCGCCTACCAAGGCAACCCCGGCATTACTGGTTCACGCGATGCCGCGCGTGAGGCGTTTCAAAAAGGCCTGGTCGAGGATGGCGAGGGCTGGATGGAAATGATCCGGAGTCGCAACCAGACTTCGCATACCTATCAGCAGAAAATCGCGGACGAAATCGCGGGGCACATCGTCGCGCGGTATTTCCCGCTGTTCGAACAGTTTCTGTGCAAGATGGACAGCCTCAAGGCGGCGTCCTGACCGCCATGCCTTATGGTCTTTCGGAAAGCACGCTTGCGCGCATCCGAGGCGTGCTGGCGTCGCATGCGGAGGTTGAGCGGGCGGTTTTGTACGGTTCGCGCGCCAAGGGCAATTATCGCGATGGTTCCGACATCGATCTGTGTCTGGTGGGCGAGACGCTTACGCTGACGGAGCAGTTGAAAATCGAGTCCGAACTGGACGATCTGCTTTTGCCCTACAAGATAGATCTATCGCGTTTCCATGCTTTGGATAATCCGGCGCTGATCGATCACATTCGGCGGGTGGGGGTGGCGTTTTACGAAGGCGCGGCGCAGAAAAACAAACCTGGGTAAACCCGTTGATCATCGCTGTTCTGATTTTGACTTTTCCCCTTACAGCCCCGCCGGAAATCGGGCCTGCCAGGCGGATTGGCGGCGAAGATGTTTGAGCCCCCCCCACAAAAAACCAAATCAAAAACAGCCGGGCGGGGCGAGTTCTTCACCGCCCGTCCGGCGGGCTCTGCGCTGCATAGCCAATCGACTAAGCCGCAAAAGCGGCAAGTCGCTGGTTAATTTTCGGGAATTCGGGGATGTCGGAGTCGCCCTCTTTTGCTTACTTTGTCCATCAAGGCAGCGCGAGACAAGCGAGGGAACCGAGTGACTAGCTGCCGGGCTACCCCCCGGCCAATGATCGGTTGCTCGGCAAGACCCTGGCTATTTGAGGAACGCTTGGCGCGACCCCCCCAGTTTTGGTAGACTTGCCCACATGAATAGGGTCGCAATGTTCTTTTTTAGCTGCTTTTATCCCACGCCGCAGGCGGTCGGGAGGCGCTGAGTCGAACAGCAGCCTTAACGAAACCGCCAGTCCGCTGGCGGTTTTTTTGTTTAAGCCGCAGCGGGTCCAAGCACACTCAATACGGAGCCTGAAAATGTCTGCCACCCGAACTGACGATACCCGCATCGAACAAAGCGGCGAACTGCTCGCCCCGATGCAGATCATGCGCGAGTTGCGCGCCAACGAAGCCGTGCACGCGCATGTGGCGGCCGCGCGCAGCGCCATCCATGACGTGTTGCGTGGGGCCGATGACCGCATGTTCATCGTGGTGGGTCCGTGCTCGATTCACGACCCCGCCGCTGCGCTCGATTACGCACGCAAGCTGAAGCCGCTGGCCGATGAGCTGGCGCACGATCTCATCATCGTGATGCGGGTGTATTTCGAGAAGCCGCGTACTACCGTGGGCTGGAAGGGGCTGATCAACGACCCGCATCTGGACGAGAGTTTCGACATCAACGAAGGCCTGCGGCTGGCGCGGAAACTGTTGCTGGAAGTCAACGAAATCGGTTTGCCCTGTGCCACCGAATTCCTCGACCTGATCTCGCCGCAATACATTGCCGATCTGGTGAGTTGGGGGGCCATCGGCGCACGCACCACCGAATCGCAGTCGCACCGCCAACTGGCGTCCGGCCTGTCGTGCCCGGTGGGATTCAAGAACGGCACTGACGGTAGCCTCAGGATCGCAGTCGATGCGATCAAGGCGGCATCGGCGCGCCACCATTTCATTTCCATTACCAAGTCGGGTCATGTGGGCGTGTTCAGCACCTCCGGCAATGAGGATACGCACGTGATCCTGCGTGGCGGCAAGGCGCCCAACTACGACGCGGCCAGCGTCGATCTGGCGTGTGGCGAACTGGCGTCCGCCGGTTTGCGCCAGCAACTGATGATCGATTTCTCGCATGCCAATTCGAGCAAGCAGTATCAGCGTCAAATCGATGTTGGAGCGGATGTGGCGGCGCAAGTGGCGGGCGGCGATGCCCGCATCATCGGCGCGATGATTGAAAGCCATTTGAATGCGGGTCGCCAGGATCTGGTCGAAGGCCAGCCGCTGGAATATGCCAAATCGATTACTGACGCCTGCATCGGTTGGGACGACACGCCGCCACTGCTGCGGATGTTGGCCGATGCGGTGAAAAAACGCCGCCTGACCGTTCCGGCGGACGAGGAATAGGCTTCCATCCGGGATAACCCGGATGTTGTATGAATTGACGCGCGCCCTCGCTGGTCTTTTGCCTGATAGAAAAATTTTGTTCAGTCGGCCGTATGAATCACTACGGCGCTCCTTCTCAAAGCTTCCCTATCAATCAAAATCCTGCGCGATCATCACGCGAATTCATACAGCATCCGGGTTAAAATACACGCGGCGGGTCTCCCCGCATGGCTAGGTCGTGAATCGGGTCAGGTCCGGAAGGAAGCAGCCCCAGCGATCGATGCCAGTGCCGGGGTAAGGCTCGCCATTCCCGGCTGCATTGGGGCGGAGACTGCGTTGTCGCGCCTTACCCGCAGGGGGTAGGCCGTGGTTGTAGAGACGCTGAAGCGTCAACAACCACGCACTGCCGTACTTTATGTACCCCAAGGGGCATAAATACTGTCTGCGGCGCTCCGCCTTGCCTCCACCCCAGTGCAGCCAGGAATGGTTCCCGCCCTTTACATAAACCATGACTGATCTCTTTGGCGACTCTGCTTCCCCCGCACTTGCGCTGGCGCGCAAGTGGCGGCCGCGTGCGTTTGCCGACCTCAAGGGACAGGAACATGTGGTTCAGGCGCTGTCCAATGCGCTGACGCAGGGCCGTCTGCACCATGCCTATCTGCTGACAGGGACGCGCGGCGTGGGCAAAACCACGCTGGCACGCATCCTGGCCAAATGTCTCAATTGTGAAACCGGTGTGACCAGTACGCCGTGCGGCACCTGCTCGGCTTGCGTTCAGATCGACGCCGGGCGCTTCGTTGACCTGCTGGAACTGGATGCCGCATCCAATACCGGCGTGGAAAACATGCGTGAGGTGCTCGATAACGCACAGTACGCGCCGACGGTCGGACGCTACAAGGTCTACATCATTGACGAAGTGCACATGTTGTCGAAACCGGCATTCAATTCCATGCTGAAAACGCTGGAAGAGCCGCCCGCGCATGTGAAGTTCATCCTCGCCACCACCGACCCGCAGAAGATCCCGGTGACGGTTCTGTCGCGCTGTCTGCAGTTCAACCTCAAGCCGATGCCTCCCGCACTGGTGGCGCAACATCTGGGCGAGGTGCTGGAACAGGAGCATGTCGCCTGCGAACCGGCAGCGCTGAATCTGCTTGCCCGTGCGGCTGCCGGCAGCATGCGTGACGCGCTGTCGCTGACCGATCAGGCGATTGCCTTCGGGGGGGGCGCGGTGGAGGCCGCTGCGGTGGAGGCCATGCTGGGCACGGTCAGGCGCGATTATCTGTTCGATTTACTTGATGCATTGGCGGCTCAGAATGGCGATGCCTTGCTGGTGCAAGCGCGCCAGATGGCCGAGTCGGGCATTGCGTTCGACGCTGCATTGCAGGACCTGGGCAATCTGTTGACTCAGTTGGCCTTGCTGCTGCATGCGCCTGGCGTGACAGAGGCCTCCACTGATAGCGAGCGTATGCAGGCCGCCGCTGCGCAGCTGGATGTCGAAACCGTGCAGTTATATTACCAGATCGCACTTAACGGCCGTCGTGACCTGCCGTATGCCCCGGATGAGTTTTCCGGATTCTGCATGACGCTGTTGCGCATGCTGGCCTTTGCGCCTGACGCGGGGGGGAACATGCCGCGTGCGCTTGCCACGAATCGGGCCGCCCCCGCCCCCCGCGTGTCCCCGGTGGCGCATGCCGAATCTGCGCCGGCAGCACCTTCCGAGCCGCCTCGTTCGCCCGAGCCGCCGGTTATGGAGGCCGCGCCGGCACAACCCGTTGCTGCGACGCCGGAACCGGCCATCCTGGTTGCACGCGAATTCTCGCCGCCTGCGGCCTGGGACTGGCTGGCGGTCGTCGCCGAATTGCGCCTTGGCGGCATGGCCAAAATGCTGGCCGATCATTGCGAGCTCGTGTCTCAGGCGGGCGACGGGGTAACGCTGCGGGTGGGTGAGGCAGACAAGCATCTGCTCGATCGAACCTATCAGGACAAGCTGGTCGCTGCGTTACACGACAAGTATGGCGCGAGCCTCAAGGTGATGTTCGAAATTGGCGCAGCGGCCGAGCAAACACCGCAGCAGGTGCGCACACGTATCAAGGAGGCGCGCCAGGCTGAAGCCGTGGCCGCTATCGAGTCGGACCCATTTGTGCGTGAGTTGGTCGATCAGTTGGGTGGCCAAATCGACGCCTCAACCATACAGCCTTTAGGAGAATCAACATGATGAAGGGCGGCATCGGTAACATGATGAAGCAGGTTCAGCAGATGCAGGACAACATGGCCAAAATGCAGGCCAAGCTGGCTGAAATCGAAATTGAAGGCGCCAGCGGCGCTGGCATGGTCAAAGTGGTGATGACCTGCAAACATGACGTGCGGCGTGTCACCATTGATCCCAGCCTCATGAGCGATGACAGGGAAATGCTCGAAGATTTGGTTGCTGCCGCCATGAACGATGCTGTGCGCAAGGTTGAGTCCACCGTGCAGGAAAAAATGGCGAGTGTGACTGCCGGGCTGCCGATTCCCCCCGGGATGAAGCTGCCGTTCTGACGTGCAACCTGCCGCACTCGACAATCTGATCGCTGCTTTGCGTGTGCTGCCAGGGGTTGGCCCCAAGTCGGCCGCACGCATGGCTTATCATTTGCTGCAGCGAGACCGACGCGGGGCCGAGGCACTGGCGGATGCGCTGCATCATGCGCTGACGCATCTGCATCACTGCCGTTTGTGCAACAACTTCTCCGAGGTGGAGGTGTGCGAGGTCTGTGCCAGTTCGCGGCGAGACAAGCGGCAACTGGCAGTCGTCGAAATGCCGGCCGACTTCAACATGATGGAGGCCACACAGAGTTTCGACGGGCTCTATTTCGTGTTGATGGGGCGCCTCAGTCCGCTCGACGGCATCGGTCCGCGCGAGATTCATCTCGATCGCCTGATCAGCCGCGCACTCGACGGCGTGGTCGAGGAAGTGATCCTGGCAACCAACTTCACCCCCGAGGGCGAGGCGACGGCTCACACTATCGGGGAGTTGCTGAAGGCGCGTGGACTCAAGGTCAGCCGTCTGGCGCGCGGCGTGCCAGTGGGCGGCGAGCTGGAATACGTCGATAGCGGTACGCTGGCGCAGGCCGTGCGCGACCGGCGTGCCGTTTAATGCTGTGATCGCGAACTGTATAAAACTGAAACGAATTCGGATGAAATCATGGAACTGACCGCACTGACTGCCCTTTCTCCGCTCGATGGACGCTACGGCACCAAGACCGTCGCGTTGCGCGATTTTTTCAGCGAGTACGCGCTGATCAAATACCGTGTCATTGTCGAGATCGAATGGCTCAAGGCGCTGGCCAACGCGCCGGGGATTGACGAGGTTCTGGTATTGTCCCGCGAGGCCATTGCGTTGCTCGACGGCATCGCGGACACGTTCTCGGTAGCCGATGCCGGGCGTGTGAAAGCGATCGAGGCGACCACGAATCATGACGTCAAGGCGGTGGAATACTTTCTCAAGGAAAAAACGAAATCGAACGCCGAAATCGCCGCGATTTCCGAGTTCATTCACTTTGCCTGCACGTCGGAGGACATCAACAATATTTCGCATGCGTTGATGCTGAAGGGGGCCCGCGATGCCGTGCTGCTTCCTGCGCTGGAAAAGATCATCGTTCGTCTGACCGAGCTGGCCCATGAGCTGGCCGATCTGCCTATGCTGTCGCGTACCCACGGCCAGCCTGCTTCTCCCACAACGGTGGGCAAGGAGCTCGCCAACGTCGTCTATCGTTTGCGCCGCGCGTGGGATGCCATCGGCGCGACCGAACTGATGGGTAAAGTCAATGGCGCGGTCGGCAACTACAACGCTCATCTGTCCGCCTACCCCGAAGTCGACTGGGAGGACTTTGCACGCACGTTTGTGACCGAGCTTGGGCTCACGTTCAATCCGTATACCATCCAGATCGAGCCACACGATGCCATGGCCGAGCTGTATGACGCCATTGCACGTACCAACACCATCCTGATCGACTTCAATCGCGATATCTGGGGCTACATCTCGGTCGGCTACTTCAAGCAGAAGGTCAAGGAAGGCGAAGTCGGGTCGTCCACAATGCCCCACAAGGTCAATCCGATTGATTTCGAGAACAGCGAGGGCAATCTGGGCCTGGCCAATGCCGTGTTGCGCCATTTAGCGGAGAAACTGCCGATCTCGCGCTGGCAGCGTGATCTCACCGACTCCACCGTGCTGCGGAACATGGGGGTCGGCTTTGGATACAGTCTCCTGGCCTATGAATCCTGCCTGCGCGGCCTGAGCAAGCTTGAAGCCAATCCGGTGGCTCTGGCAGCAGATCTGGATGCCAACTGGGAAGTGCTGGCCGAGCCGATCCAGACGGTGATGCGGCGTTATGGCGTCGCCAATCCCTACGAGCAGCTGAAAGCACTCACGCGCGGCAAGGCCGGCATGACGCGCGAGACGCTGCATGCCTTCGTCGATGGTCTGACGATTCCGGATGTCGAGAAAGCCCGCCTGAAAACCCTGACACCGGGTTCCTATACCGGAATGGCGGTTGATCTGGCCAGGCAGATTTAGCCGGATGGATTGAAGTGGAGGCGCCACATGTCTGAACACGCGCTGGATGTTGGCCTGGATGACTTCATGCAACACGTCATCGAAGCATCGAAGCACCGCCCCGTGGTGGTCGACTTCTGGGCGCCCTGGTGCGGGCCGTGCAAGTCGCTCAAGCCGATCCTGGAAAAACTCGCAGCCGAATACGGGGGCAGGTTCGTGCTGGCCAAGGTCAACTCCGACGACAACCAGGAGCTTGCTGTGCGTTACGGTGTGCGCGGCATACCCAGCGTGAAGGTCTTTATGGGGGGCGAGCCGGTTGACGAGTTTTCCGGCGCATTGCCGGAAAGCGAGGTTCGGGCCTTTCTCGATCGCCTGATTCCCGGGCCGGTTGATGAGATGCGCAAGCAGGCGGCCGGACAGCGTCTAGCAGGCGACACGGCTGGGGCGTTGCAGACACTGGCCGAGGCTTCAAGAGTCGATCCTGCGCATGCTGGCGTGCGGCTTGATGCGGCTGAAATCATGATCGAACTGGGCGAGGCGGACGAAGCCCGCCGTCTGCTTGCGGGGGTGTCGGACGATGCCGACCCGCGCGTACCGGCCTTGAAAGCACGACTGCAATTCATGAATGCGGCCGGAGAGGACGAGGCGGCGTTGCGTACGCGGGTGGCGGCAGACGGGAGCGATCTCGATGCACGACTGAAGCTTGCCAACTTGCTGGTTGCTTCCGGTCAACACGAGGCGGGCATGGAGCAGTTGATGGAAATTGTGCGTCTCGACCGTGGCTTCCAGGATGATGTCGGTCGAAAAACCCTGCTAAGCGTATTCGATTTGCTGGGCGGCTGCGAACTGGTGAGCCGTTACCGGCGGATACTGGCAAGCACGCTGTATTGAATATCCTTTGTTCATGCCGAGTGCATGGATGCACCCGGTTTCATTGAATTACTCTCCGGCGTAGATCGAAACCGCGGCGATTTCCGCATCGCTGAGGCCCGACGCAGCCTGGCTCATTACGGCACTCTGCGCACCCAGTGTTTTTCCTGCGCGGTAGTCCTGCAATTTCTGCTGCATCGCGACCCGTGTCAGTCCCTTAAGGGCAGGATTAGTGCCTATCCCCTGCCCCAGGTCGCCATGGCAGGCCACGCACTTTGCTGTATACACATCGAGCCCGTAAGGCTGGGATTCCGGCGGTAGCGCGGCCAATACGTCAGCGGGGTGCGGCAGGCTGGACACATCAGATGTCGCCGGTGATGCATGTTCGTCGGGGGGGCTGGTATCACCACAGGCGGCAAGCGTGGCCAGCACAAACAGACACGCGCCGAAAAGGGCTGATTTCATGACAAGCTCTCCTGAAATGGAATGTGGGGACAGGCAAAAACCCGGGCAGTCACGATTCTGTCATAGTTTGCTTACTCAATGGCCTGATAGCGGACCTCGATGATTTCCACTTCGCGGCGCCCGTCCGGTGTCAGCACGCTAACGGTGTCACCTTCACGTGCTTTCAGCAGTGCGCGCGCCATTGGCGAGATCCAGGCAATGCGGCCGCGTCCGGCATCGGCCTCGTCAATACCGACGATGGCATAGGTGGATTCGCTGCCGTCCCGGTCTGCGACGGTGACCGTAGCCCCAAAAAAAACCTGATCGGTGTTTGCACGGGTGGCCGGGTCGACCACTTCGGCGTGTTCCAGCCGCTTGGACAGGAAACGGATGCGCCGATCGACTTCACGCAGACGTTTCTTGCCGTAGATATAGTCGCCGTTTTCCGAGCGGTCGCCATTACTCGCCGCCCAGGAGATGGTTTCCACCAGCTTGGGGCGCTCGACCTTCCACAGCTGGTTGAACTCGGCGTCGAGCTGGGCGTAGCCGGCCGGCGTCATGTAATTCTTCGAGCCGGCGGGCAACGCGGGGGCGGCGACATCGTCCTCATCGGCGTCGGGTGCGTCGGATTCCTTGACGAAGGCTTTGTTCATCGTGGAATCAGGGTGCGCATCATGGTGTTTTCTCCAGCAGCCCGGTGGGCAGGCCGTCGATGCTGACCTGGTTTTTCTCGCGCCAGTAGTCGAGCAGGCCTGCCGGCCCCTTCTTCTCGGCCCAGCGCGCCAGCGTGTCGCGCTCGCCTGCATAGGTGAATTTCGGCACCGCATAGCCGCACGAAGTTTGCACCGATTCGACGTCGAGCACGATGAGCTGGCGCTCGCCCGGGCAGTCCGCGAAGTGGCGGCGCAGCCCGTCCCATTCGGCATCTTCCCGCAGCACCACGCGGCCCCGCCCATACAGGCGCAGGATCAGCGGGTCGGCGTCGAAACTGCAGACCATCAGGGTCATGCGGCCGTCGTGCCTGAGGTGCGCCGCGGTTTCGTTGCCGCTGCCGGTCAGATCGAGGTAGGCGATGCGCGTATCCGATAGCACGCGCAGGGTGTCCATGCCCTTGGGCGACAGGTTGAGGCGGCTGTCGGCGGTGCCGGTGGCCGTGAAAAACAGCTTCTGCGCGGCGATGAAGGCGCGCTGGCGGGCGTCGAGTCCGGAATAAAAACGCGCCATCAGTTGATCTGCTTCTTGAGGAATTCGGTGAGGATGCGCAGGCGCATCACGCTGTCGTTCATTTCCAGCAGGCTTTGCTTGATGGAAAGCTTGAGCGGCAGGACCTCGGACAGGCGGTAGCCTACCCATACGGCGTTTTCGAATTCGTGCGGGGCAGAAAAACGGCTGTCGCCATGCTCCCTGATGATGTGGCGAAGGATTTCAACGGCAAGCTCAAGCTCAACCGGTACGGCGGCGGATGCCTCGCTGCTGACGCTTTCCACAGTGCCGACAAGCAGGCCGCTGGCTTCGGCATGGGTGTCGCGGATGACGAAGCGGCCTTCAGCCTGCGTGTCGATGTGCAGGATGCCGGTCTGGGGCATGTCCCAGTCGGTAACGCGTACGCAGGTTCCAATGACATGGGGAATCGCGGGCGTACCGGTCTCGCTTCCTTCGCGAATGGCGCAAATGCCGAACGGCGTGTTGTCGGCAATGGCCTGCTTGATCATGTCCAGATAGCGTTGCTCAAACACTCGAAGCGGTAGCCGGCCGCCGGGGAATACCACGGTCTGCAGCAGAAACAAAGGCAGCTTGAACGGTGCGTCTGCAACACTCACTGGGCGTCACCCCAACGCGCCATCAATTCGTGCTGAATGCCAAGCTGATCGAGGATGCGGGCGACGATGAAATCTATAACGGCCTCGACCGATTGCGGGCGATGATAAAAACCGGGGTTGGCAGGCAGAATGACGGCATTCATCCTCGACAGCGTCAGCATGTTTTCCAGGTGCAGTGTCGAGAACGGCGCTTCGCGCGGAACCAGAATCAGTTTTTTCTGTTCCTTGAGCATCACGTCGGCAGCACGTTCGATCAGGTTGTCGGACAGGCCATGTGCGATAGCGGCGAGTGTGCCCATCGAACACGGACAGACCACCATGGCATCGGCTGGGTTGGAGCCGGACGCGACTGGTGCATTCCAGTCCTCGCGACCGAACACGCGTAACTGGCCGTTGCGTGCATGCAGGCTTTCGCTCAATTGCGTTTCGAGATCGCTCGCGCGGGCCGGAAGCGTTACGCCGAGCTCCTGCTTGGCGACGATGTGTGCCGCTTGCGATACCAGCAGGTAAACGCGCAGATCGGCAGCCAGCAGACATTCGAGCAGGCGCAGGCCATAGGCCATGCCGGACGCGCCGGACAGCGCAAGGGTAACGGTGTTCAGGGGGTGCATGAGGCGGATTGTCGCCCGGATGCCGCCGGAGCGGCAAGCAGACGCGCCACGATAATGCCGTTCAGCGTGCCAAACACCAGGGCGGCGGCAGCGAATAGGGGCAGTAGTTTGATCAGGGCTGCGCCAGGCAGCAGCCATAAACCGGCCAGAGCAAGTTGCCCGCCGATATGGCCAAATGCCGCGAGCAGCGACAGGCTGACCGGGCCGAAATAGCGACTCGGCAAGTGGCGTGCCGGTGCCAGCACCAGCAGGCTGGCTATCGCGCCAGCAGAGGATAGCCAGAAGCCGGGCGCAAACAGCGTGCCCATCAGCAGGGCGCCGGCAAGCACGCGCAGGCCCGATACCCATGCGGCAGCACGCCAGCCGTATTGCAGCAGAACCAGCAATACAACGATATTGGCAAGCCCCGGTTTCATCCCGGGAATCGGGCTGGGAATCGCGGCCTCGGCCAGGGTGAGGCCGATTGCCAACGCGGCCAGTCGCGCAATACGGCGATCGTCTGCGTTGACCGGCAGATCAATAGCCGAGTGTGTCATGACTGGGGTTGCGGCCAAGAATTTCGAGGCTGACCTGGTTCGGCAGGCACAAGGCGGCCTCCCCCGATTGTGTCAGCCAGCCCCGCTGCACGCACAGTTGACGAGGCGAGGGGTCAGTCGCTACGCGGGCGCGTCCGGGTTCGATCTCGATCTGAGTGGTGCCGAGCGGGCCATGGATGGAAATGCGCTGCGCATGCGTCAGCGCGACAGTTTTGACCACCTGCCCTGCGGCACGGATGACGGCGGTATCGCCATGGCCGCCGCCCCAGGCAAACAGCGTCAGCGCGACGACGAGGCCGCTGCCCGCCAAAAGCATGCCGACATCGCCGGTTCGAAAAATCACGACAACTCGCGGTGCCGGACCAGCACCTGCTCACGTTCGCGAAAAGAGCTGGCCAGCGTTTCAGCGAAATACACACTGCGGTGCTGGCCACCGGTACAGCCGATGGCCACGGTCAGATAGGCACGGTGGTCGCGGATGAAACAGGGCAACCAGTTTTCGACAAAGCCGCGGATGTCGGCCAGCAGCGCCATGGCGTCGGCACTGGATTCGAGATAGTCCCTGATGGGTTGATCGCGACCGGTAAGCGGGCGCAGCTCGGGAACATAGTGGGGATTGGGCAGGCAGCGTACGTCGAACACCATGTCGGCATCGAGCGGAATGCCGTGCTTGAAGCCGAAGGATTCGAACAGTAGTGTGATGCGCGAGCGATCCTGGCCGATCAATTCCTTGATCCACAGCCGTAGCGCGGCGGGAGACAGATCGCTGGTGTCGATGCGGTGCGCCAGCGGCGCGATATCAGCCAGCATCTCCCGCTCAAGCTGGATGGCTTCCTGGAGCGAGACCGTATCGCTGGACAGCGGGTGACGCCGGCGTGTTTCGGAAAAGCGTTTAACCAGTGATTGCGTCTTGGCTTCGAGGAAAATCATGCGCAGGTCGGCACCCTGGTCGCGCAGCGCATCGGCGATTTTCGGCAGCAATGCAAAACTTGCACTGCTGCGCGCGTCGATGGCAATCGCTATGCGCGTATGGCCTGCCTGGCTCAGGTAGCTGACCAGGGTTTGCAGCATGGCCAGAGGCAGGTTGTCGACGCAGTAATAGCCGGCATCCTCCAGCACCGCGATGGCGATACTTTTGCCTGATCCTGACAGGCCGGATACCAGGACAATCTGCATCAGTCGTCTCCGTCGATGGCGGCTTGCTGGCGCTGGATGAATTGCTCAAGCGGATTGATGCCGCGGCTTTTTAGAATGTGGTTGCGTACCGCGACTTCCACCAGCACGGCCAGGTTGCGGCCGGCAGCGACCGGAATGCGCACCTTGGGTATGGGAACGCCGAGCACGGTCTCGGCGGAGGCGACCATGTCGAGTCGGTTAAGCCCGACTTCGCCGATATCCTGTGGCCTCACCAGTTCAACGATCAGCTTGAGATTCTTGTGCAGCTTGACCGCCGTCTCGCCAAAAAGGGCGCGGATGTTGAGAATGCCCAGTCCGCGCACTTCGAGGAAATCGCGAATCAGGGGAGGGCAGTGGCCTTCGAGCGTGTCTGGCGCAACATGCTTCAGATCGACTACATCATCGGCAATTAATCGATGGCCGCGTGTGATGAGTTCCAGCGCCAGTTCGCTTTTGCCGACGCCGGCGTCGCCCTTGATGAGAATGCCTGTGCCGAGAACCTCAAGGAATACGCCGTGCAGTGATGCCGTTTCGGCCAGGCGTTGTGTCAGGTAATGTCCCAGATAGGACATCAGGATCGGGCTGGGAAGCGGAGAAGTGAAAAGCGGCGTCTCGGTGTGCTCGGCGTTGTCGCGCAGCACGGCGGGCACGATTTCGCAGTTGGAAACGATGATGGCGGCCAGTTCGGTCGAGAACAGGTGCCGGATGGCGTCCTGCAAGCCGGATTCGGACAACCCGCGCAGGTAGTCCATTTCGGCGCATCCCAGAACCTGGAGCCGGTTCGGGTGGACAAAGTTCAGGTGGCCGATCAGGGCCAGGGCCGGCTTCTGGATGGTTTCCGATGACAGGACGCGCCGGCCGCCGTTGCGGCCGGCCAGCCATTGCAGGTCGAGTCGTTCCGCCATGTCGCGGAACAGGGTTTCGACCGAAATGTGATGAGTCTCTTCCATGCGCTGGATAGCGCGCCTAGCTGGACCATGCGCTGAGCAGCGCAATCAATTCGTCAGGCGTGGCAGCGTTGAGCATCCTGGTGCGCATGCTGTCGTCGCCGAACAGTTGTGCCAGTTCGCCCAGAATCTGCAGATGGCGCTCATTGGCGTCCTGGGGAACCAGCAGGATGAAGCACAGCTTCACCGGCTGATTATCCGGGGCATCGAATTCGAGTGGGGTCTTGAGGCGGTAAAACGCACCGCTGGCGTCCTTCAGGCCCTTGATGCGGCCATGTGGAATGGCGATGCCGTAGCCGAGCGCGGTCGATCCCAGGCGTTCGCGCTCGAACAGGCTGGTAAAAATGTCGGCCGATTTGAGTTCGTGTGCTTGAGCCAGCAGTTCGGCAGCGTGCTCGAACAGTTTTTTCTTGCTGGTAAAGCTCAGATCCACCAAGGTGGTTTCGGGGGTAATGAGGGGGGCGATCAGGTTCATGGCGAGGCCGGGAAAGGAGTCCGGCATGGGGGGATTATACGCCCGGCCCCCTAAAACCGGTTCCGGGCGGCGGACTTTGTCGAATGGCTCAGTCCAGTGCGGCGCTCTCGGTCGGTTGATGCTTCAAGCCGCCGCTTCCCTGATGGACATCCGAGGTTTTTTCCTTGTGCTTGACGATCTGGCGATCCAGTTTGTCGGCAAGCAGGTCAATGGCAGCGTACATGTTGGCGTCTTCGCTATGCGCGTGAAAATCATGGCCCTTGACGTGTAGATTGGCTTCCACTTTATGTACCAGCTTATCCACCTCCATGATTACACTGATCGTGATGACATGGTCAAAGTGACGTTTGACGCGGTCAAGCTTCTCGGAAACGTAGTCGCGGATGGCTGGGGTTACTTCCAGATGATGTCCGGAAATGGTCAAATTCATAAAGCCTCCTAGGTCTGCTAAAAAAACTGAAAAACTGGGCTTCTGTCCAAGCTTCAGGAGCGATTTCCTTCGCCCACTTTCATTGTGGGACGAAAGCGGGACGTATTCAAGCGTGGTCAGGATGTTTCTGCACGATGCTTTAAAAAGATTCTGGATCAGAGCGTGCGCCGCATGTTGGCAGGCGCAATCTGCATGGATTCGCGATATTTCGCGACCGTGCGGCGCGCGACCACAATGCCCTGCTGCCCGAGCAAATCAGCCAGTTGTCCGTCGGACAGCGGTTTCTTGCCGTTTTCGGCAGCGATCAATTGTTTGATCAGTGCCCGGATGGCGGTCGAAGAGCAGGCGCCGCCGCTTTCGGTGGAAACGTGGCTGCCGAAGAAATATTTCAGCTCGTATAGCCCGCGCGGCGTCATCATGTACTTTTGTGTCGTGACGCGCGAGATGGTCGATTCATGCAGTTCCACCACGTCGGCGATTTCGCGCAGGACCAGCGGCCGCATGGCCACCTCGCCGTGTTCGAGAAACTGCTTCTGACGGTCGACGATGGCTTGAGAAACGCGCAGGATGGTGTCGAAGCGCTGCTGGACGTTCTTGATCAGCCAGCGTGCCTCCTGTAGCTGGCTCGCCAGTTGGCCGCCGCCCGATTCCCTGTGCCGCGACAGAATGTCTGCATAGACGCGGTTGACCCTCAGCTTGGGCATGGCATCGGGGTTGAGGCTGGCAACCCACATTCCTTTGATCTTGCGGACATAGACGTCCGGGATGACGTAATGGGTTTCGTCCGCGCCGAAGGCCGCGCCCGGCCGCGGGTTGAGCGACAGGATCAGGGCGCGTACAGCACGCAGCATGGCGTCGTCGATCCCGAGCAGCTTTTTCAGCTTGCCGACATCGCGTGCCGCCAGCAGGTCAAGGTGTCGTGCGGTCAGGCGCATGGCGGCATCGCGCGCCGGCGTATCGGCCGGCAGAGCGCGCAGTTGAAGGGTCAGACATTCGGCCAGGTCGCGCGCGCCCACCCCGGTGGGCTCCATGTTTTGCAGATGCTTGAGCGCGGTGTCGACTTCCTCGGGTTCGAGGTCTTCGAGTTCGGCTTGCAGACTGGCCGTGATGTCTTCAAGGGGTTGGCTCAGAAAGCCCGAGTCGTCCAGATCATCGATCAGCGCAGCCACCAGCGTGCGGTCCCGCAGTGTGAGGGGGCTGACGATCAACTGGTTCAGCAGGTGTTCGCGCAGGGTTTCGCAGGCACCGGAGCCCTGGGCATACTCGCTGTCTTCGTCGTCATTGCCGGAAGGGCTGTAATCGTTCCAGTCGGAATCATCCAGCGTGGTTGCCGACTCGTTGTCATTGCTGTCGGGCACGGTGGTTTCACTGCTGTGAGTTTCTGCTTCGGCAGTGTGCTCGGGGGGCGTGTCCACTTCGGCCTGACGGGCTTCATCTTCATTCTCGTCCTCGCGTTCCAGTAGCGGGTTGTCCTGCAGCATCAGTTCAAGCTCCTGATTCAACTCAAGCGTCGACAACTGCAGCAGCCGGATCGACTGCTGCAGTTGTGGCGTCAGGGTTAGGTGTTGACCAAGCTTGAGTTGAAGGCTGTGTTTCATGGAACTTGATTGAGGCAAGAATCGTGCCGTGTCAGGCCAAGTGTAGCCTGATTGTCAGGGTGAATTGACGTTACAGACGGAAATTTTCACCCAGATAGACTTTACGGGCGCTGTCGTCCTGGATGATGAGATCGGGCGTGCCGGCAATCAGCACGCGGCCTTCATTAATGATGTAGGCGCGGTCGCAGATGCCCAAAGTTTCGCGCACGTTGTGGTCGGTGATGAGCACGCCGATGTCGCGTTCAATGAGAAAGTGAACCAGTTTCTGGATGTCGAGCACCGCGATGGGATCGACTCCGGCAAAAGGTTCGTCAAGCAGGATGAAGCGCGGGTTGATTGCCAGTGCGCGGGCGATTTCAACGCGACGACGTTCTCCGCCCGACAGGCTGACAGCCGCCGCATCGCGCAGGTGGGCGATGTGCAAATCTTCGAGCAGGTTGTTTAGATGTTCCTCGCGTTCATCGCTGGCATAGGGCTTGAGTTCGAGAATCGCCCGGATGTTGTCCTCAACCGTCATCTTGCGGAAGATCGAGGGCTCCTGGGGAAGGTAGGCAAGACCCAGTCGTGCACGTTGATGGATCGCCATGTGGGTGAGGTCGTTGGTGTCCATCCTGACGATGCCGCCGTCCGCGGAGACCAGGCCCACCACCATGTAGAAACAGGTCGTCTTGCCGGCCCCGTTGGGGCCAAGCAGGCCAACCACCTCGCCGCTTTTGACTTCAAACGAAACATCGTGCACGACCGTGCGCTTGCCGTACGTCTTGCAGAGATTCTGGGCGCTGATTTGGCTCATGGCTGTGCTGCGGGCTGGTTGACATTCGCTTTGGGGCGAATCACTGCGCGTACCCGTCCAGCAGGTGTCTGGACACCGGGCTGACCGATGACTTTATAAAATTCAGTGCTGGCGTTATAGGAGATCCGTTCGCCGCGCAGCTCATCGCCATTGCGGCGCAGGCGGGCCTGGCCGATCAGCTCAAGCTGGCTATTGATGCTGTCGAATTCGATGCGTTCTGCAAAGCCCTCGATAAACTCATCGCGCCCATCGACTTTCTGACGAAACATGACCGGGCGCCCGGTTGCGTTGAGCTTGTCGAGTCCTTTTTCGTTTTGTGTAACCTGTATCTGGTCCGCACGCAGCATCAGGGTGCCCTGGCTCAAGATCACGTTTCCTTGATAGACGCTAATTTTCCTGATGTCGTCGAGCGTCACACTGTCTGCTTCGAGGTTGACCGGCTTTTCACGGTCGGCCTTCTCGGCGTGAGTCGCCGGGACCATCAGGACGGTGCACAGCATCACGTAAAAACCAATTCTCAATTTGTTCACGGCACTAGCCTTTTCCGGGTATATAACGGACTTGCACTCGGCCTGTCAGTTTGATGACACGACGCTTGGTATCGTATTCCATACTGCCCGCCCGCACATTGATGGTGTCGTCCTGCACGTGCACCGCGCCTGGCGCACGCATCAGGTCCTGTTCGGGAAACACCTGCAACTGCGCGGTACGCAGGCTCATGGCGGACTGTCCGGCGCGGGCGGCCCGTTCCATGACGACGTTTCCGCGCAAATCCACCTGATTGCCATCAGGTGATACGGTGGCCAGCTGTGCCTCCACACTCACCTCCCCGGCCTCGACATCCAGCTGGACGAAGCGGGGATGTTCCAGTTCGGTGCGCCTGCTGCCAGCATAATGCTTGAGCTTCTGGGCGGACAAACGGTAGTGCGGCTTGCCCGTCAGGTCGGTACGCAGGGCATCGAAGTTTTCCATAATGCCTTCCGGCTCGGATTGGACGTTGAGCATGCCGTTGGCCGGGATTTGCACTGAACGTTCGATCCAGAAACTGAGTGCAGCCAACAGGAGCAGCATTGCAAACGGAAGCCACAATGAGCCGCGCGTTATCATGCCGCCCCCAAAACGGGGTTGCGTGATGCGGCGCGTGCGTTGTGCATCATTTCAGATAAGGGGCCAAGGCTGCGGCCAGGGTGCCCTGCACGCGCATCAGGAACTCGCAGGCTTCACGTACGGCGCCATATCCGGCTTCGCGCGCCGTAGTGTAGTGGCTGTGTGCTTTCACCAGATCGGGAGCGGCCGGCACGGTGATGGCCAATCCGGCGCGTCGCATCACGGGCAGATCGACTACATCGTCGCCCATGTAGGCGGTGGCTTCATAAGCGAGCTTGAGTTCGCGGCACAGCGCCTCGTATACGACAAGCTTGTCGTGTGCCCCCTGATGCACGATCTCAATGCCGAGATTCTTTGCCCGGTGTTCCACGACGCGCGATTGGCGGCCGGTAATGATGGCCAGTTCGACTCCGCTGCTCTTGAGCATTTTCAGGCCGTGGCCGTCGAGTGAATTGAAGCGCTTGTATTCCTGCCCGTCGTCAGCCAGAAACAGGGAGCCATCGGTCATCACGCCGTCGACGTCGAATGCGATCAGTTTGATCTTTTTCGTGCGAGCAATCAGGTCGGCATCCATCACACGACCCCGGCTTTCAGCAGATCGTGCATGTTGAGCGCGCCTACCAGCCTGTTGTCGGCATCGACTACCAGCAAGCCGTTGATTTTCAGCGTATCCATCTTTTCCACTGCCGCCACGGCAAGCTCGTCTGCGCGGATTGTCTTGGGATTTTGGGTCATCAGATCGGTTACTCGTGCCTGTTGCAGATCGAGGGCGTGTTCCAGCGCACGCCGCAGGTCGCCGTCGGTAAATACGCCGGCGACCTTGCCGGCATTGTCGACGACTGCGGTCATGCCGAGTCCCTTTTTTGTCATTTCGAGCAGGGCGATCTTGAGTGAGGCATCAAGGTCGATCTTCGGCAGTTCGTTTCCGCTGTGCATGACGTCGCGCACATGAATCAGAAGGCGCCGTCCCAGACTGCCGCCGGGATGAGTGCGCGCGAAGTCGTCGGCCGAAAAGCCGCGCGCATCGAGCAGCGCTACCGCCAGCGCATCGCCCAGCGCGAGCGCCGCCGTGGTGCTGGCCGTGGGCGCCAGATTGAGTGGGCAGGCTTCCTTGTCGACGCTTGCATTGAGATGCACGTCGGCTTCCCGTGCCATGGTCGAAGCCGCGTTGCCCGTCATCGCAATGAGCTTGGCGCCGCGTCGCTTGATCAGCGGCACGATGCTGACGATTTCGTTGCTTTCGCCCGAGTTCGACAGGGCCAGCACCACATCGTTGGGCGCGATCATGCCCAGGTCGCCATGGCTGGCCTCACCCGGATGCATGAAAAATGCGGGGGTGCCGGTTGAAGCCAGGGTGGCGGCAATCTTGCCGCCGATGTGCCCCGACTTGCCCATGCCCGAGACCACGACGCGGCCGGTGCAGGCCAGGATCAGATATACGGCATCGACAAAACCGCTATCCAGTCGGGCAGACAGCGCGTGCAGCGCGTCAGCTTCGATGTCGAGTACCCGGCGGGCAAGCGTCAGCAAATGTTCGGGAGAATTGGATTGGGATTGCATGGTCGCCAAGTATACTAAAGCCTGATCGTTCGACCGCTTTTTACCTGATGCACAGTAGCCTCCAGCTTGTTTTGACCCTGCTTGCGGTGGCGGTACTGGTGGCTGCCGCCGCGCGCGCGCTGCGCCTGCCGACCATGCTTGGCTACCTGGTCACCGGCATTGCCATCGGCCCGTTCGCACTGGGCTGGATTCCTGACAGCGAAGAAGCGCGCTACCTGGCCGAATTCGGCGTGGTGTTCCTGATGTTTTCCATCGGCCTCGAGTTCAGCCTGCCGCGCCTGATGTCCATGCGCATGACCGTGTTCGGCTTCGGCGGCGCCCAGGTCGTGCTGACCATCATCCTGACCGCACTGATCGCATGGCTGCTCGACCTGCCGCTGCTGGCGGCCATTGCGCTCGGCGGCATCATGTCGATGTCGTCCACTGCCATCGTGTCGAAACTGCTGGCCGAGCGACTGGAGATCCAGACGCCGCACGGGCGCCAGATTTTCGGTGCGCTGCTGTTCCAGGATCTGGCGGTGGTGCCGCTGCTGATCCTGATTCCTGCGTTTGCCAAGGGTGCGGACGACATGGGGCTGGTTCTGGGACTGGCGATGTTCAAGGCAGTGGTGGTGCTCGGATTTTTGCTGTTTGTCGGTCAGCGCATCATGCGCCCATGGTTTCAATGGGTGGCCGGGCACAAGTCGCCGGAGCTGTTCACGCTCAATCTGCTGCTGTTCACGCTGGGGCTGGCTTTCCTTACCGAGAGTGCAGGTTTGTCGCTGGCGCTGGGCGCTTTCCTCGCCGGCATGCTGATCTCGGAAACCGAATATCGCTACCAGGTGGAAGACGACATCAAGCCGTTCCGCGATGTGCTGCTGGGTTTGTTCTTTGTCACCATCGGGATGCGTCTCGACCTGGTGCAGGTGGTTCAGAACTGGGGCGATGTACTGCTGCTGGTTGCGGCGATCATTGTCGGAAAAGTTGTGCTGGTGACCGGCCTGGCCAAGGCATTCGGCAGTTCCCGCCCCACCGCCGTGCGCACTGCGCTGGGTCTGGCGCAGGCGGGCGAGTTCGGTTTCGTGCTGCTGGCGCAGGCGGCCGACCTGAAACTGCTGGGCGCCGAGATCACCCAGCCGGTGCTGGCGGCCATGGTTGTGTCGATGCTGATTGCGCCGCTCCTGATCAATCGCATGGACACGCTCACCCGCCTGCTGGCCGGCAGCGAGTGGGCGGGGCGCGCCAAGGAGGTGCATGACATCGCGGTGCAGACCTTCGGCAAGGCTCAGCATGTGATCGTGTGCGGCTATGGCCGTAGCGGACAGAATCTGGCCCGCATGCTGGAGGCCGAGAATATCAGTTTCATCGCGCTTGACGCCGACCCCGAGCGCATCCGTGCGGTGGCCGCATCCGGAGTCTCCGTGGTGTATGGCGATGCCAGCCGCCGCGAAGTCCTGGTCGCCGCCGGCCTGTCCCGTGCCCAGGCCGTGGTGGTGACCTATGCCGATCTGCATTCCAGCATGGCCATCCTGCGCCATGTGCGTGAGTTGCGCCCCGAGCTGCCGGTGGTCGTGCGCACCATCGACGATACCCATGTCGATGCCTTGAAAGCGGCCGGCGCGGCCGAAGTGGTGTCCGAGGTGATGGAAGGCTCGCTGATGCTGGCATCGCATGCGCTGATGCTGCTGGGCGTGCCCTTGAGCCAGGTGCTGAAGCGCATTCGCGATGTGCGCGAAACGCGCTACGCCATGATGCGCGGCTTTTTCCGGGGCGCCTCTGATGCCGACGACGAACTCGACCAGCATGCGCAGCCGCGCCTGCACACGGTACTGGTCGGGCAAGGCGCGGCCGCGGCCGGCCGTACCCTGGAAAGCCTGAAATTCCAGGAATTGCTGGTGGAAGTGGTGGCGATTCGCCGTCAGGGCATCAAGGGCGTTGATCCGCAACCCGAGACCGAAATCCGGGTCGGCGATGTGCTGATGCTGCGCGGTGCCGCCGACGGCTTGGCCGCTGCCGAATTCAGGGTGTTACAGGGCTGAACGATAGGCCGGGCAGTCGTTGGCGGGGGGGCACGTCCATCAGGCCAGCTTGTTCTGCACCCAGGCCTGCACCGATGCCAGGGCATTCGACAACTGCGCCGGTTCGCTGCCACCTGCCATCGCCATGTCGGGCTTGCCGCCCCCCTTGCCGCCGACCTGGGTGGCGACGAAGTTCACCAGTTCGCCTGCCTTGATCTTGCCGATGACGTCGGGCGTCACCGCGGCGATCAGGCTGACCTTGCCGTCGGCCACCGTGCCCAGCACCAGGGCGCAGGACTTCAGCTTGTCACGCAGCTTGTCGGCGGTTTCGCGCAGGCCCTTGGCATCGATGCCGTCGAGTTGCGCCGCCAGCACGCGCACTCCCTTGACGTCGGTGGCCTGTTGCACCAGCTCGTCGCCGGCGCTGGCCGCGAGCTTTGATTTCAGGCGATCAAGTTCCTTTTCCAGGGTGCGGCTGTGCTCCATCAACTGGATGACACGCTCGGCAGCGTCCGTCGGGGTGGCCTTGACCAGTTGCGCGATGGTGCCAAGGATCTTCTCGGTTTCGCCCAGATAGGCCAGCACACCGGTGCCGGCAGTGGCCTCGACCCGGCGAATACCGGCCGCCACGCCTGATTCGGCGATGATCTTGAAGGCGCCGATGTCGCCGGTGCGCGCCACGTGGGTGCCGCCGCACAGTTCGCGCGAGCTGCCGATGTCGAGCACCCGCACCTCGTCGCCGTATTTTTCGCCGAACAGCATCATCGCGCCGGTCTTCTGCGCGTCCTCGATCGGCATCACGCGCGCTTGCGTCGCGGTATTGGCGAGGATTTCGGCATTGACGCGCGCTTCCACTTCGCGGATCTGCGCTTCGGTCATCGGGCTCGGCTGCACGAAGTCGAAGCGCGTTTTCTCGCTGTCCACCAGCGAGCCTTTCTGCTGCACGTGATCGCCCAGCACCTCGCGCAACGCCTTGTGCATCAGGTGGGTGACCGAGTGGTTGCGCATGGTGCGGGCGCGGGTGCCTTCGTCGACCTTGGCCATGACGGCATCGCCGACCTTGAGCGTGCCGGTCTTCACCATGCCATGATGGCCGAACACCTGCGACTGGATTTTCTGCGTGTCCTCCACCTCGAACATGCCGCTGGTGCCGAGGATTGCCCCGCAATCGCCGGCCTGGCCGCCGGATTCGGCATAGAAGGGGGTCTGGTCGAGCACGACGATACCCTGTTCGCCCTCGTTCAGTTTCTGCACGGCCGCGCCGTCCCGGTATAGCGCGAGCACCGTGCCGTCGTGTGCCAGCGTGTCGTAGCCGTGAAACGCGGTGGCCGCGCCCTGGTAGTCGAGCGTGCCGGCGAGTTTGAATTTGCCGGCGGCGCGCGCCTGCGACTTCTGGCGTGCCATGGCGGCGTCGAACGCGGCGGTATCGACCGCGACCCGGGCCTCGCGACAGACGTCGGCGGTGAGGTCGAGCGGAAAGCCGTAGGTGTCGTGTAGCTTGAATGCCAGTTCGCCGTCGAGCGTGCCGTTTTCCGGCAGCGCCTTCAGCGCGGTGTCGAGGATGACCATGCCATTCTCGATGGTCTCGAAGAAACGGTCTTCTTCCTGCCGCAGGATATCGATCACGCGGTTCTGTGCCTTCACCAGCTCGGGGTAGGCCTCGCCCATGACCGCCACCAGGTCGATCACGATGCGATAGAAGAAGGCGGCGCGCGCGCCCAGCTTGTAGCCGTGACGGATGGCGCGGCGGATGATGCGGCGCAGCACGTAGCCGCGCCCCTCGTTACCGGGGATGACGCCGTCGACGATGAGGAAGGAACAGGCGCGAATGTGGTCGGCGATGACCTTGAGCGAGTTGTTGCTCAAATCAGCCGTCTGCGTCTCGCGCGCGGCGGCGGCGATCAGCGCCTGGAACAGGTCGATCTCGTAGTTGGAGTGCACGTGCTGCATCACCGCCGAAATGCGCTCCAGTCCCATGCCGGTGTCGACGCTAGGCTTGGGCAGCGGATGCATGGTGCCGGTTTCATCACGGTTGAACTGCATGAACACGTTGTTCCAGATTTCGATGTAGCGGTCGCCGTCTTCCTCGGGCGAGCCGGGCGGGCCGCCGTAAATGCCCTCGCCGTGGTCGTAGAAGATTTCGGTGCAGGGGCCGCAGGGGCCGGTGTCGCCCATCGCCCAGAAGTTGTCGGAGGCGTAGCGCGCGCCTTTGTTGTCGCCGATGCGGACGATGCGCTCCTTTGGTACGCCGATGTCGTTGTGCCAGATGTCGTAGGCCTCGTCGTCCTCGGCGTAGACTGTGACCCACAGCTTCTCGGTCGGCAGTTTCAGCACCGTGGTGAGGTATTCCCACGCGTATTTGATCGCGTCCTGCTTGAAATAGTCGCCGAAGCTGAAGTGGCCCAGCATCTCGAAGAAGGTGTGGTGGCGCGCGGTGTAGCCGACGTTTTCCAGGTCGTTGTGCTTGCCGCCGGCGCGCA
>DILD01000033.1 GCA_002424845.1 Thiobacillus denitrificans
GCCTCGTCCATGCGGTTGAGCGCAAACACCATGGGCCGGCCCAGCTGCATCAGTTCCTGGGCGAATTCGAGATCGCGCTCCAGCGTGGTGGCGTCCATCACCATCAGCAGCACGTCGGGGGCGGCGAAGGCGCTTTCCGGCTGGTGCGTCTCGTGCTGCGCGATAGCCGGCCAGCGGTCGCCCCACAGCAGATATTTCAGCGTCACGCGCGAGTCGTCGTCCAGTTGGTGAAAGCCGTCGAAGGCGGGCAGCGCGACCAGGGAAATCTGGTCGATGCCCACCTCGACCACGCATTCCTCATACGCCGGGCCGATGCCGGCCAGGCGTTCGTGGTGCGTGGACGTGCTGGCGGCCGCGCGAAAAATGCTGTGCCTGCCGCTGCCGGCGCGCCCGACGATGGCCACGCGCGGCCGCCGTGCGCCGCGCAAGCCGGGGCCGTGGAGGGGAAAGCTGTGCGCGGTCGAAGTCATTGGGGCAGTGCCTGGCATGAGACGGTTGCTCATGTGTAGGGGTTTCCGGGGCGGCAGTCAATCCACCTGGCTGTGATTTTTGGAATGTTTGCCAGCCTGGCATCCCTTGCCGGGGGGCTTCGGCGGCTGGGTGGTCTATAACGAACTTTCATCGCATGCCATGGCGGCGATGGACCTGGCAGCCAGCCCGGTGTGCCGGACCTGACTGGCAAGGCTGGGCCCCGACGGTGCCCCCATGCGAAAGAATTTCAGCAGGCCCCGTAATTCCGACGTCTTCAAGCAGGAGAAAAGAGATGGGATTCAAAGCATGCATCGCCGGGCTGATCTGCCTGGGCGGCGGAACTCTCGCATACGCAGCGCCCACTGCCTACATTCCACTTGGTTCGGGCAATGCCGTGATCGCGGTTGATGCCGCCAACGGGAAAATCATCAAACGCTACGACGGGCTGGAAAACCCCCACGGCCTGGTCGCCACGCCGGACGGCGAATACCTGATTGCGGGAAGTCTCAAGGAGACCCGGCTGCCGGAAGGCGCACCCGCGGACACACCCAACAGCAAGCTGTATGTCGTCCATCCCGGGCATGGCCATGTCATGGCCGAAATCCCGGTCTCCGGCTGGACGCATCACCAGGCGATTACGCCGGACGGGAAATACGTCCTGTCGACCCATCCGACACGGGGCGGCATCAGCGTTGTCGACTTCGTCGGCAACAGGGTATTCAAAACCATCAAAACCGGGCCGGCGCCCAATTACACCCTGGTCACGAAGGATGGAAAGCATGCTTATGTGAGCAACAGCGGCAACGGGACCGTCAGCGAGATCGACCTGGGTTCGTGGACCGTGGCGCGCGCACTGGAGGCCGGGCCTTCACCCGAGCATCTGGCCTTTTCGCCGGACGAAAAAACCCTCTACGTGGCGAATGACCGGGCCGGCACGGTTTCCGTCGTGTCGGTCAAGGAAGGCAAGGTCAAAACGACCTACACGATCGGCAAACGCCTGCACGGACTGGACATCGGCGACGACGGAAAAACGCTTTTTGTCAGCAGCCGGTCGGATGACAAATTGGTGGCGCTGGACACCGAAACCGGCAAGCGGCGCGTCCTGACGCTTTCACCCGAGCCCTACCACCTCGACAAGATCCCGGGAACCGGAAAAGTCTATGTTTCCAGCAGCAAGGCCCCAAAGATATGGGTCGTGGACCAGAACACCTTCACCGTTACGGACACGATCCAGCTGCCGGCGGGCGAGGGGCACCAGATTGCGGTGATCAAGTGATGTTCTGTCGGATCGCGCAACGGTCAGCGTCAGAGAAAAAGCCGCAGTCTTTTTCAAAGACCTTCACAGCAACAGCATGACAAGGAGTCTCAAATGAACACATCAATGAAAACCCTGGTGGCATCTTCCATCGCGACCTTCGCGTTGTTGGGAACAGCCGTGCCTGCCTCGGCGGCAGAGCCTGCAATGCCTGATCAAAAAATGATGCAAGGTCAGGCACAGGGAAGCGGCGCCCCCGGCGCGATGCCGGGCTACGGGATGGGCATGATGGGCGGCGGCATGGGACCGGGCGGCGGTATGGGATCAGGCATGGGCATGATGGGCGGTGGGTGTCCCATGATGGGGGGCGGTATGGGTGGTTACGGTCCCGGTGCGGGAATGATGATGGGCCCGGGCATGATGGGTGGCATGGGTCCCGGAATGGGTGGGGGCATGGGGCCGATGGCCATGCTCGACCTGAGCGAAGCGCAAACCGCCAAGTTGAAGAAGATCCAGACCGAGTCGATGAAGAAGCAGCGTGCGCTCCTGCTTCAGATGTGGGATGGGCAGGCCAATCTGGGCGATTTGGTGAATGCGGAGAAGCGCGACCCGGCGGTGATCGGCAAGGCCTACGGCAAGCTCGCGGACGTGCAGCGCCAGGCGCTGGAGGCGCGCATCGATGCGGAAAACAAAACCGCCGCCGTACTTACCAAAGAGCAAATGATGCAAATGCGCCGCGGCTATGGCAGGAACATGATGGGTTGCTGAGGAAAACCCTGAACAAGTCGTCACTCTGGCGGAGGCCGGGGTTCAGGTGCTTTATTTAACTGGATTCCGGCGTGCACCCGCAAGGGGCAGGCTGCGGTTGTAAACAGCTAAAGCTGTAACAACCGAGCGCTGCAGGAATGACGATTGTGGGCTTGTTCAGTGTTTCCTGAGCGTATTGCAATTGAGCAGCCGGAAACGGCCGGAAGTGATGACAGGAGAACGACAATGATGGACGGTTATGGCATGACAGGCGGCTTCGGGTTCAGCTGGATCTTCATGATCCTGTGGTGGGTGCTCATCATCGTCGGCATTGCCGCGCTGGTGAAATGGATGGTCACTTCTTCCGGGGCGGGCAGTCGTACGGGCAGTGACAGCAAGGCGTTGGACATTCTCAAGGAACGCTATGCGCGGGGAGAGATCGACGAACAGGAATTCCAGAAGCGGAAGCGCGATTTGACCCAGTAGCGGGTCGGCTCTAATCATGTGCGCCGCCGGGCTGTGCATCCTGTTTGCAGAAAGGAAAAGAAATGAATCGGAAGCGTGGATTTTGGATTGCTTTGTGGGTGGTTCTCGTCGTCGTTACGGGATGGCTCGCATTCGGCTATGGCGGCATGGGCTACGGGCCGCGGCATGACTGGGGACGGATGGGCGCCTGGGACGACGGCTATCGTACAGACCGCACTCGGGGCTGGTACGGCATGGGGCCCGGAATGATGGGGGGCGCGGTGTCCGGCCATGGAGGGGGCATGGGCAGGTTCCACGGGATGATGGGCCAGTATGGCGTGGGGATGCCCGGGATGGGTGCAGGGATGGGCTTCGGCATGGTGCCCCCTGACCTGACGGCTGAACAAGCGCGGAAGATCGGCCAGCTGCAACAAGAGGCACTGGCGCGCGACCGCAGCCTGGCACAGCAGCTTTGGGCTGCGCAGGACACACTCAACCGTTTGCATATGAGCGAGAAGCGGGATTGGGATGCGATTCGCGCCGCCTCGCAGAAATTATTCGATCTTCAGCGCCAGCAACTCGACGCGGCGATCGACAAGCAGCAAAAAATCGATGGCTTGCTGACGGATAGCCAGCGACGGGACATGGCGCGTTCCTGGCGGGGCCATGGATGGATGGGCGCGCAATAAATACCCGCTGAAGCGGATAGCCGCAGACAAGCGTCGATCGGATTGGGCTGATGACGGAGAAGCCGATGGACGAACACGCCGGTCATACACACGCCCCCGCTGGAGGTGAGAAACACGCCGCCCACACGCAGGCCGAGAAGCACAATCACGGCGGCCATGACCACGCCCACATGGTGGCGGATTTCAGGCAACGCTTCTGGATTTCGCTGGCGCTGACGATCCCCATTCTGGCCTTGTCCCACGACCTGTGGGGCATGCTCGGTCTGACGGCGCCGGTGGCGTTTCGCGGCGACGCCTACGTGCTGTTCGGCTTCTCCAGCATCGTGTTTTTCTATGGCGGCTGGCCGTTCCTGAAGGGCTTCGGCGAAGAGCTCCGGCAACGGCAGCCAGGCATGATGACGCTGATCGCGGTGGCCATCAGCGCGGCCTACTTCTATTCCAGCGCGGTCACCTTCGGCCTGGCCGGCATGGGCTTCTACTGGGAACTCGCGACCCTGATCGACATCATGCTGCTCGGCCACTGGATCGAGATGAAGTCGGTGCTCGGTGCCTCCGGCGCGCTCGAAGCCCTGGTGCGGCTGCTGCCTTCCGAAGCGCACCGCGTGCAGCCGGACGGCAACACGGAGGACATCCCCGTCGACGACGTCGCGCCCGGCGACCGCATTCTGGTGAAACCGGGCGAACGTGTGCCCACCGACGGCATCATTGTCTCCGGCCAGACCAGTCTGGACGAATCCATGCTCACTGGGGAATCGAAGCCGGTGGAAAAAGGCGAGGGCGCCGAAGCCATCGGCGGGTCGGTCAACGGCGAAGGCGCGATCACCCTCGAAGTCAAAAAAACCGGCGGGCAGACCTATCTGGCGCAGGTCATGGAGATGGTGCGAAAAGCGCAGGAATCGCGCTCGCGCACCCAGGACCTGGCCAACCGTGCGGCGGTGTGGCTGACCGCCATCGCCCTCGGCGGCGGTTTCGCCACCCTGTTTGTGTGGCTGACGCTGGGACGGGACTTCGCCTTCGCCATGGAGCGCGCCGTCACCGTGATGGTGATTGCCTGTCCCCATGCCCTCGGCCTTGCCGTGCCGCTGGTCGTTGCGGTGAGTACCAGCATGTCCGCTTCCCACGGCCTGCTCATCCGCGACCGCGCGGCATTCGAGCGCGCCCGCAATCTGGGGGCCGTGGTGTTCGACAAAACCGGCACCCTGACCGAAGGCCGCTTCGGCGTGAGCGACATCGTGCCGCTGGGCGACCTCGACGAGACCGCCTGCCTGCGCCTGGCCGCTGCTCTGGAGAGCCAGTCGGAGCATCCCATCGCCGCCGGTATCGTGCGCACGGCAAAGGAACGCCAGCTGGAGTGGCCGCAGGCCAGCGACTTCAAGAACCTGACCGGCCGGGGCGCGCAGGCCGTGGTCGAAGGCCGGGAAATCAAAGTGGTCAGCCCGGGCTATCTGCGGGAGCAGGGCATCCAGGTCCAGCACCCCAAGCTGGACGCGCTCGCCGCCGAGGGCAAGACCACCATCTTCCTGCTGGTGGACGGCACCGCGGCCGCCGTATTCGGACTGGCCGACGTGGTGCGCCCGGAGTCGAAGGCGGCGATCGCGCGACTCAAGGCCATGGGCATCCAGTGCATGATGCTCACCGGCGACTCGCAAGCGGTGGCGCAAACGGTTTCAAGGCAACTGGATCTGGACGACTACTTTGCCGAAGTGCTGCCGGAACAAAAGGCGGAGAAAATCCGCGAAGTGAAAGCGCGTGGCCTCACCGTGGCGATGGTCGGAGACGGCGTGAACGATGCGCCGGCGCTGGTGGAGTCGGACCTGGGCGTGGCCATCGGCGCCGGAACCGACGTCGCGATCGAAGCGGCCGACATCGTGCTGGTGAGCAACAACCCGGAAGATGTGGCGGCGATACTGGGGCTGTCGCGCAAGACCTACGGCAAGATGATCCAGAACCTGATCTGGGCCACCGGCTACAACGCCTTTGCGATTCCCCTCGCAGCCGGCGTGGGCGTCTATTGGGGACTGCTGCTGACCCCGGCAGTGGGGGCGGTGTTGATGTCGGCGAGCACCGTGATCGTGGCGATCAATGCCAGGCTGCTGGGACGGGGCGGCATCGAGGTCGCCAACCGGCAACGCTGAGTGCTGTGTGGGTAATGGCGGGGGCTATTAGTAGGGGTTCAGTGTTGCAGGTTACCAGCGGCTCTTATCGACCCAGAACGGTCATTGATTATTTCTGTTTGGCCGACGGCTCCAGCTACAGGAGAAGGCAGTCAGCCAAACGAACTTAGTGCTGATATCTGTACTCCTGGGTCAGTCCGCCATAGCCATAAGCCGTCGCGCGCACATCCTCAACATAGATATAACTCACTTCATGCACGTTATCGAGGAGCTTGGTAAACATGGCATAGGCCTCGCTGATGTATTGTTCTTTCTCGGCCTTCGTGTTCGTCTCATCTGTGATCTTGATATCGAAGTAAAAGCTGCTCTTTCCTTGCTCCGATAGCGGCACCCCCCCGACGATCCAGTGTTCCGGGTTGAGGTAGGTGATGGCAACCGATGTAACCTCAGGCCTCTTCTTCAGAATGCGGGTCGTCAGTTCGATGAGAGAGGACGATATTACTGCGGTGAGTTCGCGGGATTCCCGGGCGGCGATCTTGACGTTGAGGATGGGCATGGCGAGGCTCCTTTAGTTAGCAATGCAACTATATGAACAAAAAAACACGGTGGGTCATTTGAGGGCGGAACGAACTTCGCGGACACTGGCAACGAGATCGCCAAAAGGATCCTCGCCAATGACGCGCTTGATACGGGTGGTGATAGCCGCACTTGCCTTGTCGAGCGGAACCTGAAGAACAACGGCGCTTGCCGTCGGATGTACTTCGATCTCACGACCATCTGAATTCGACGGCTGGCGGGTGACGAGCTTCTTGGCCACGAGGCCATCCAGCGCACGTGTAGCGGTTGGACGCGAGATCGCCAATGCTTCCGCCAGCTGGCCTTGGAGAATTCCCGGACGACGCAGGACTGCGCGCAACAGAAAACCCTGGGGTGCGGTCAAGCCAAAAGGCTTATAAGCCTCCGTCCAGTTGCGCTCCAACTGTCGTGCCAAAGCTGCGGTATTGAAGTACAGGCAATGATCAAACATGGAAGAAAAATAGCCGATTATGGTTAGCTATGCAACTACATGTTTCGGCCTAAATCCCAATGTCTGATTAATGGCCGAATTCGGTCGGAGAATATTGCGAAGACTATCGACTGCTTCTGGCCGTATCCAGCCATCCCAAAATTCAATTCGACAATACCGCCGGCATATGTTTTCGTGCGGGTGGCCACGCAATGATTCACGCTTTTGGCCGGCAAGCGGCGCGTTCAGCCGGCGCGACCAGTCCTCGACTTGCCTGGATTGCAGGCGCTGTTCGGCCAAATGTCGCCAGTCCGGGTGCGGGCGGTCGATCAGGCGAAGTTCGTCTCCGGGCGTGACCACGCCCGGCTCCAGCACGCGGTAATACCAGCCGGTGCGAGCGCTGGCCTGGACGCGCCGGGGCATGTCCGGGATGCCGAACGCACGCCGAGTTTCCAGCAGGGCTGGCGGGCCTGTGCGACCTGGATGCGCGCGGTGCCGAGACTGAACTGGTCGCCCACGCAGACGTTCTGCTCGGTGAGGCCGACGGTGGAAATGTTCTCGCCGAACCCGCCGGTGCGGAAGCGTTCCGCCAGGTCGGGAAGCTCGCGGCACCAGGCCGCGTAATGCTCGAACGGGTAATGGTGCACGGCCTTGTCCGGCCCGCCATGGCGGCTGGGATCGCCTTGCTCGTCGCCGACGAAACCTGTCGCGGACAGCTCCGCAGGGGCGTGGCGACACGGTGCTTGTCGATGGCGCTGGGTTCGCCGTTGGGCCCGAAGGGGCGTGCCTGACCGATCAGAAGGTGTGCGGCGGCGTTCGGTAGCGCTTGGTCCGCTCGTAAATTATCCCGGTTTTCCAGGCGGCCATCCAGCGTTGCGCCGCGCGCGCCAGCGGGGCGGGCAGCTGGCGCAGCACGGTTTCGGGGTCGAGGGCATCGAGCAGATTCTTGACGGTGAGGCCGAGTTCGGTGTCGCCTTCGCTGACCAGACGGCGGCTGAAGAAGAGGGTGTCGGGGTCTTCGCGGCGGGCGAGCAGCAGCATGAAATCGCGGGCGGTGGCGCTGATGGTGAGATCGGGCGCGCCGCTGTCGGGCGCGAATCCGCGTTGGGTGACGGTGAAGCGCAGGCTGAGCCCGAGGTCCTTGACGCGGATGGCGTAGCGCCGGCCGGCCAGCGCCTGCCAGTCGAGGGTTTTAAGCGCGGGCCACAGCAGGCGGTTCGCCACGGCGGAAAAGGCCAGGCTGGGCGGCGCGGCGGGGAGCCGGGTGACCACGTTGGCCAACTGTGGTGGAAAGGCGAGATTCAGCATGGTGGCTCCATTCCGGTGTGGGCCGCCTCCTGGCGCACGGCGTCGGCCCAGTTGTTGGGGGTTTCGTACAGGCGCACCTGTTGCAGCCGAAGCTGGTTGCCGTAGGTGTCCTGGTAGGCGGCGTCGAGGATGCGGAAGGCTACGTCCGCAAGATTTTCCGCGGTGGGCACCATCGGCAGCACGACGGTCTTGTGGTCGGGCAGCAAGGCCAGGAATTCCACCACGGCGCGGTCGCCCTGATATACCAGGAAGGCATGATCCCAGCGGTCGACCAATACCTCCTTGGCGATGCGTTTCACGTCTGAAAAGTCCATCACCATGCCCTGTTCCGCCGCGCCTTCGGTGCGGATGATCTCGCCGTACAGGGTGATTTCGAGCGCGTAGCGGTGGCCGTGCAAGTGACGGCACTGGCTGGCGTGGTTGGGGATGCGGTGGCCGGCGTCGAATTCCAGTCTGCGCGTAATCAGCATGTCAGGCGTGTTTCTCTGAGATGTGTATTAGGCCGGCGTGTTCCAGGCCCGCGCGACCATGCCAGTAACCGTCGACGGGCGGGCCGGGTAGGATGCGCGCCAGCGTTTCCGCGGCGTGTGTTTCGCCCGCCAGCGCCGCCCGGAAGGCGTCGACCACGCGTCCCATGTGACGCGACTGCGGCGACAGACGCAGGCAAACGACACCGAGTTCGCGCAGCGCGGGCAGCTCGCCGATCAGGTTGTAGACGCCGGCGGACTGGGTCTGGATGCCGTTGAGCGTGAGGAAGGGTTCGCCCTCGCGGGTGGACAGCGGCAGCCCGTCCGCATGGTCGAGGCAGCGGAACTGGCAGTCGTCCTTGGGCAGGTTGTAATGGCGCGCGGTGAAGCAGCGTGCGGAGTACGCCAGCGGCAGTTTGCCGTAGGCGAACACTTCGGTTTCCATGCTGGCCGGCGCGCGCTGGAGCAGTGACGCCAGGGTGTTGCGCGACATTTCCACCGGCGGCAGCCAGCGCTGTGCACCCAGCCCGGCGAGCACGTCGAGCGTTTCGGGGTTGTAGACGTTGAGCGTGGGCCCCGCGACGAAAGGCACGCCGGCTTCGGACAGCAGCCGCACCGCACCCCATTCGTTGGCCTCGACCCGGAAACGGCCGTCGCCCACGATGCGGCGCAAGGTCTTGAGGTCGGATTCGGATTCGATCAGCGTCTGGCTGGACAGCACCACCTCCTTGCCGGCAGTGGAAAGCTGTTCCGCCAGATCCAGCCAGTCGGGCAGGCGCAGCAGGTGGCGGCGCGAACAGACGCTCTCGCCCAGATAAACGCGCGCCACCGGCCAGTGTTTCACTTCGTCATAGAAGGCGAGCACGTCGTCGCGCGACCAGTAATACAGGAGGGGGCCAAGACTCAGGTTCATTTCAGTCGCAAGTTACAAATTGCAAAAAGAGCAGCCGCAAGTTGATGTCTCCACTCTCGACTCTCCACTCACTTCCACGGCCGATGGTAGGCGCCGAGCGTGTGGCTCTGCCCTTCCGATAGCTTGTTGAGTTCGGCCTGCCAGGCGGGGGTGGGCTTGAAGGCGTCGGCGTTTTTCTTCACCGCGTCGATGGCGGCGCGCCACACTTTCGTTACCTGGGTGACATAGGCGGGGCTGCGCTGGCGGCCTTCGATCTTGATGGCGGCGACGCCGATCTTCAGCATCTCGGGCAACAGGTCGAGCGTGTTGAGGCTGGTGGGTTCCTCGATGGCGTAATAGGTTTCTCCGCCGACATTGAAGCGGCCCTTGCACAGCGTCGGATAACCGGCCTTTTCGCTTTTTCCGTAACGATCGAGCAACACGCCGTTGAGGCGCGACTCCAGGCCGGCCGGCGTCTCTGTCCACTGCACCGCTTTCGCCGGCGAGCACACGCCCGCCGAATTGGGCGATTCGCCGGTGCAGTACGACGACAGCAGGCAGCGCCCCTCGACCATCACGCACAGGCCGCCGAAGCCGAACAGCTCGATCTCAACGTCGGTGTGCTGCACCACGTTTTCCACCTGCGGCAGCGACAGCACGCGCGGCAGTACGGCGCGCTGGATGCCGAAATGCTCGCGGTAGAAATTCACCGCTTCGTAGCTGGTGGCCGAACCCTGCACCGACAGGTGCAACCTCAATTGCGGATGCTGTTTGGCCGCGTAGCGCATGAGGCCTGCATCGGCGAGGATGACCGCGTCCATGCCTAGCTTCGCCGCGCGATCGACCGCGCCGGTCCAGCGGCTCCAGGTATCGGGCTGCGGATAGGTGTTGAGGGCGAGCAGCACGCGGCGGCCGCGGTCGTGCGCGTAGCGCAGCCCTTCCGCGGCTTGCGCTTCGTCGAAGTTGAGGCCGGGGAAGGCGCGCGCGTTGGTGTTGTCGCGAAAGCCCATGTAGACCGCGTCGGCGCCGTGGTCGATGGCCGCCTTGAGCGAAACGAGACTGCCCGCCGGGCAGATCAGATCAAGCGCTATGGTTGTGCTCCTTTCAGATTCGGCCGGCACGCGCACCCTGGCGGCTGTCGCGCCGTTCCAGTTCATTGGCGATGCCGTTCAGAATGTCCCATTTCTTCGCGCACCATGCGGGCGCCAGCAAAATATCGGGCGAAGCGGTGCCGGTCACGCGATGGTATACCACCTCCCACGGCGTGCGCTCGATCAGGTCGGCGGCGATGCGCACGTAATCGGCCTCGGCCAGCGGGGCGTAGTCGCCGCGCTTCCATTCGATGGCGAGCCGGGTGTGCTTCACCACGTGCAGCGGATGCAGTTTCAGGCCATCGACGCCGACGTCGAGCACGCGGTCGAGGCTGGCGTGGCTGTG